>DATFET010000243.1:0-3756 GCA_035250835.1 Anaerolineales bacterium | reverse complement strand
GAGTTTAGCCGTATATTTGGCTCTGCATTGATCGTTTCCTTCCTTGGAATTTTGGCGGCTCTGTTCTTCCAGGAACGGCTTGATCGCGCCTCCCAGGCGATTGTCAGCCAGCCATTAATGACTACTAGCATAGGTTTGTTAACGATCGTGATCATGATCATTGCTGCCTTCACGCTCATCCTCCTGCCAGTTGTCTTGCTGGGGCTGATACCGCTTGCATTTGCCTGGTTGTTTGGTGTGATTTCGATCGGGCAGGAAATTGGCGATCGATTTGCCCGGGCTATTCGCCAGGATTGGACCCCGGTCATCACGACAGGCGTAGGGACGTTCGTGCTGGTGTTCATTATTGCATCCATTCAGTCGCTCAATCACCTTGCACCCTTCATGGCCTGTGTAACCTGGGTGATCCCGGTTCTCGTCGGCTTCCTGGCGATTGGCGCGGTGGTGGTCACGCGGTTCGGAGGGCGTCCGGTCCAAACCCCCGCGCTGACCGTTTATTCTCCACCGACGGATCCCGGTCAGGCACCGCCTGCATCCCAGCTGTAAAATCCTGCATGTTATAATTTTTCCGCCCCGAGAATTTACGGGGCGGAATGATTTTATGGAGGATGTATGGCTTCGAAGCAAATACCTGTTCCCAACACCGTGATCCACAATGCGCCGCCCCCGCTTGTGGAGGTGCAGGGAACCCACCGAGAAATGGGATGTCAGATAGGGGAAGCACGCCGAAGGCAGGTTCAACACAGTATTGATAATGCGCATCTTTTAATTGAGCAATCGTATCCTACGCTCGAATTGACCTGGGAAGGGGCAAAGATACAGGCAAGAAAATATCTGCCATTTGCCGAAGAACGATATCCACAATATGTGGATGAAATGCGGGGTATTGCGGAGGGGGCGAACGTCACGTTTGATGATGTAATGGTGGTAAATGCGATGGAAGCAGTGACCATGGACGCGCTCCATCTGACACGCTGCACGAGTTTTGCCGTAAACGAGGAGCGCACTGCAGATGGACATGTGCTTGCCGCGCATAATGAGGATTGGGTGCCCGAGGATGAGAACGATGTGTACATCGTTTCAGCCCGGCCAAATCATGAGCCCCCGTTCCTCGCCATGACCTACGGCGGGCTCCTGCCCAACGTTGGATTCAACGCCTATGGCATTTCCCAGCTAATTGACTCGGTGTACCCGAACGACTCTCGCATCGGCATCCCACGTCTGGTAGTCGCGCGCGCCGTTCTGGCGTCGCGCCGGCTTTCGGGCGCGATCGGGCGCACGCTGATCTCGCATCGTGCCGCGGGCTATAACCATTTGCTCATCCATGACAGCGGGGAGATGTACTCGGTGGAAGTCTCTTCGCGCAAGTTTGAGATATTGCACGGAACGGACGGGTACATGGTCCACACCAATCATTACCTGAGCCCCACTATGAAGGAGATCGAAAATGAACCTGAGGAACTGATCTCTTCGCGTGTGCGTTATTTCCGCGCCAACCGCCTGTTGAGGCAAAATTCCAGTCACAACATCAAATCTCTGCAGGCGATCCAGAAGGACCATATCAATCTGCCCAACTCGATCTGCAACCACAATATCGAGGGCATCGATCCCATGGACCGCGAAAGCACGATCTCGGCGCTGGTCATCGACCTGACCTCACGCGAAATGCATTTTGCCTGGGGAAATCCGTGCCAGAATGCGTATCACACTTATCATTTGAACGCGTGACCAATGGATGATGAATTCTGCTCTTTTAGTCCGATGAGATTTCAAGATGATTCTCGCGCCATGACTCTATGTATTCCAGAGATTGATGGCGGAAGTACGTGGTGTAGAGTTCTGCATAGTGACCGCCACGCTTCATAAGCTCCGCGTGGTTCCCCTCTTCCAGGATCTTCCCTTTGTGCAGCACAATAATTCGATCTGCAGACTTAATCGTTGAAAGCCGATGTGCGATCACGATGGATGTCCGGTCACGCAGAACTACGTCCAGGCCTTCCTGAATCTGGGCCTCGGTGAGTGGGTCTACACTGGCGGTTGCCTCATCCAGGATCAAGACAGCCGGATTTTGAAGCAGCACGCGCGCCAGGGCAACAAGCTGGCGCTGGCCCATTGAGATTCCCTTGCCTTCTTCGCCAACTGGCGTTCCCAGCCCCTGAGGCAGAGCATTCAGCCAATCGCCGCCCCCCACGCGTGAGGCCACATTCACAACCTCATCGTCCGCTGCATCGGGTTTCCCATAGCGGATGTTCTCTGATACGGTTCCGGAAAACAGAAAAGGTGTCTGTGGCACGATGCCGAGTTGGGCGTGATATACATCGAGATTAAGGGATCGGATATCCTGGTCGTCGATGAGCAGCTGGCCGCCCTGGAATTCATAGAAACGCGCCACCAGCTTCCCCAGGCTTGACTTCCCAGCTCCTGTGTGTCCCACGAGTGCCAGAGTCTCACCTGCCCGAATCGTCAAGTTAAAGTTTTCCAGCACCTGCTCGTTCGTCGTATAACGAAAATCCAAATTGCGGAACTCAATGCGGCTCTGAAGTCGCGGTGCGACTTTGTGATCGAGCTGAACGACGCGTGGCTCGGCGTCGATCAACGCGAAGACACGCTCACTCGCTGCCAGACCGAGTTGGAACTGGCTCCAGAACGAGGCGATACTGATCAACGGGAACCAAAATAGGTTGATGCTCTCGATGAACAAGTATAGGCTACCGGCGGTGATCGTGCCTGCAATTACGCTCATGCCACCAAAATAAACGACCAGAGCCGTGCCGATTCCTGCGATTGTACCCAGGATGGGGAAGATGCTACTGAATGTCAGTCCCTGGCGCAGGCTCAAGCGATACGTTTGATTGTTGACCGGTTTGAACTCGTCGTAGATGCGCTGTTCCTGACGAAAGTTCTTGGCGACGCTGATGCCAGTGATGGCTTCCTGCACATTCGCATTGACCTCGGCCAACACGCGCCGGGCTTGTGTGGTTGTATATCGTGCAATGCGGCGAAAAGCCAGGGCAACGAAGATCACAAGTGGTGCGATCAACAGGGTAATCATCGCCAGCCGCGGGTTGATGAAGACCAGCAGTCCCACCACAATGGTCACGATCAGCACCTGACTCATAAGATTCAGTGTCAGGGTCACTACGTTCGAAAAGTCCTGTGTATCTGATGTCACACGACTCACGATCTTGCCGGAGGAGTATTCATCATAGAACGACATGTCGCGGGCGAGAACAGCATCGAAGGCATCCTGACGCAGCTTCAGCACCACATCCCCGACAGTACGCGCCGTGTATTTCTGACGGATAAAGTTGAAGGTCCACGAGAGTATTCCCGAGAGAAAGATGGCTGCGATCAGCCAGGCGGTCTGCTGCCAGATCGTCTTGTTCAGATCGGTTACCGCTTCCAATTGGTCGAGGCTGCGGGCGATCAGGAACGGGATCGCTGCATCCATGACCGAATTCAGTACAATCATGATAGCGATGGTGCCCATCACTGGGAGGTGCGGCTTGAAGTACCCGAGGATTCGTGTAAGAAGCTGGCGATCGGTATATTCTCGGTCGTACGCCTCGGCGTCCAGACCGTCCATAATGAAGCCCATGAGTCTCTCCTTAGCCTTTAGAACCTATCCGAATAACCCTGCGGCTCGAAAAGCGATGAGTGCACAGGCGAAATGCAAGAAAGCGATATCGGCTTCAGGTTTCTTGTCCCAACGGATCAGAATGCGGCGAAAACGGTTCAACCAACTATGAGTGCGTT
>DATFET010000227.1:0-6211 GCA_035250835.1 Anaerolineales bacterium | reverse complement strand
GCACCTTGGATGCCTTGGTAGAGGCGATCGCGCAGGCTTTGCGCTCGATCTCGCTGACTGACATTCAAAACTGGTTCGCTCATTGTGGTTATGTCTTGTCGTAAATCACTTAGGAATTCGCTCTAGGTCAAGGGGAATTGTCTCTCCCTGCATTGGGAGAGTGGATTGAAATGATGATTATATCCCGGCGGGACACATACCCACAGGTCTCTCCCTGCATTGGGAGAGTGGAATGAAATTTCTCGCTCGGCAATGGTCTCCTGACCTTGCCGAACTGGGAGCAATGACGGAAAATTCAATCCTTGAGTTCGCCGGCTTCAAGCATTTGCAGGATGCGCTCCAAATAGGCCCGGTCTCGGTCCTCGACTTCGGGGTGGGTGCGCGAAGCCTCTTCGAAGAAATGACGACGGCCGCGGCCCATTTTCTGCCCCTCGGCAGTGTGCATGTCCAGGGCATACTCGGGGATGGTGGGCAGTGCGCCGCCCAGTTTGCTCGAGTGGTTGATCCAGTTGATCATTTCGTCGGATGAGCGGTCCTTTTTGCACATGCAAAGATAGCGCACCGCGTGGATCGCATACAGCTTACGCTCGCCGACGTTACGGTCACAGACTTGGGTCATTTCGAACAGGCTTTGGATCAGGACAGGCGCCATCTTCTCGCCAAAGCCGATGTCCTCCACCGAGATCACTTTCAGCCTGTGCCAGAGATAATCCTCCAGGGCCGGGCTGGTCAGGATCATCTCATAGGCCAGGAGCGCGGCGTTCTCCGCATTACCGCGGCGGATCTCCTTTTGTAAGGCAGAGATGATATGATCGGCTTGAAAGCCGCGAAAAGTTTTTACGTCCACCCAGGGGTCACGATCGAGATGCGACATGTTGATTCTCCTTTTCCAAATGTAGATAATCGTGAATGATGCCGGCAAAGATGGCTGTGGTCACAGGCAGGCTGGCGATCTCCACCCATTCATCCGGGGCGTGCGGGTTGCCTCCCGTGGGACCAAAACCGCACAGGGTGGGGATGCCCGCGCCGATCAACATGTAGCCCTCGTTGGCGGGCCCTGCGCCGGCAGTCTCCCAGCGACGGCCGGTCAGGGATTCAGTGTAGTCCTGGGCCAATTCAGCCAGGGGATGGTCGCTTGGGATAAAGGCTCCGGGGATATCCACGCTCACCTTCAAATTGAATGTGATCCCTGGACGCTCACTCTCCACCGCATAGATCATTTCCTTTATCCGATTCAGCAGCGCGGCTGAGGACTGGCCGGGCAGCAGGCGGATGTCCACCATTGAACTGGCAGACTCAGGGACGATGCTGGGAAAACTGCCGCCATGAAAAATTGTGCCAGGAGTGATGGTAAAGCCCAGATGTTCGAAGCCGGGCGGAGCATCTGCGGGAATGTTTAAACTTTCCAGCCGCAGCAACAAGTCCGCGAGGGCTGTGACGGCATTGGCACCCTGACTGCGGTGATGCCATTCAGCCAGCCCGGCATGGACAGATTGACCGCGTGCGCTCAGCTCCAGACGCACCAGTCCGCGGTGACCGATGCAGACAATGTCGCTGGTGTAGGTATAGACGGCGCCTCTTGCAGAGAGCGCGCCCGAATCTAAAAGATAACGAACCCCCAATGGACTACATGCTCCGGCTTCTTCATCCGCTACGGCAGCCAGAACCACCTTTTGCTCGGCAGGGTCGATCAGGTCCAGTTCGCGCAGCAGCGCGAGAGTATATAGGCCACAGGCAATGCCGGCTTTATTATCTGCCGCGCCTCGTCCGATGAGGCGACCGCTGCTGACATCCCCAGCAAAAGGCGGGCTCGACCAGCCATCTATATTTCCCTCTGCAACTGTGTCCATATGACCGATCAACGCGAACGCATCGACTCCTGAGCCATAACTCACCAAAATGTTTGGCCGCTGCGGTTGAAGCGCCACCCATCGCGAGTCCAATCCCAGCCTGCGCGCTTCTACATCAATCCGCTCAGCCAGACGAGACTCCGGGTCGCGACCATTGACCGAGGGGATACGGACCAGGTCACGCAGGAACGCAGTAATATCTGCCTGGTAGCTCATGGCAGTCTTCAATAGGCGTCGATCGTTAATCGTCACCGCAGCCATTCTGCAAAAATCAATGAAGCGTTTCTGTTGTATTTCTTGATTTTATACGATTCATCAGTTCAGCATGCTGAGCTTCAAGTTCAGCCCGGGCAGCATTGAAATCTACGGTCAGCCAGCAATTCTCACGGAAGAGCCAGCGTCCGTTCACCATCACATCCCGCACGTGCTGCCCGCTAACGGAATAGACCAGGGCGGTGTAGATATCCTGTCCGCCGCGCGGTGACCAGCCGATCTCGTCCAGGTCGAGCGCGATCAGGTCGGCTTTCTTGCCAACTTCCAGCGATCCGATCTCGTTTTCCTTACCAAGGGCGCGGGCGCCTCCCAGCGTAGCCATTTCCAAAATAGTACGGGTTGGGATGGCAGCCGCATCCCGCTTTAGCAATGCCATCAGCTTGCCGGTCAGCGTCATCTCCTTGAACATATCATAGCTGTTGTTGTTGGTGACATTATCGGTGCCCAAGGCGACATGGATACCTGCAGCGAGGATCTCGATCAAAGGCGGGATGCCGGCCGCGTTGCGCATGTCCGACGACGGGGCCAATACTACTGTGAACGGTGTACCGGTGAGTGTCGAAAAGTCTGCGGGCTGCAGGGTAATACAGTGGGCAGCCAGGATGGGATGTTCCAGAAAGCCCATCAGTTTGAGCTGCTGGATAGCGGAATGCCCATATTTATTCTGGCAGTATTGCTCCTCTGCATCATCCGTGCCAAAGTGTGTGTGCAAGCCTGTCTGGTATTGGGCTGCCAGCTCCAGCTCGATTCTCATGGCGGTCTCACTGTTATCCACAAAGAAGGCATGCGGTCCCACCCAGCCATCCAGCAGAGGATCGCCGCGCAATTCGTTCAGAAAAGCTGACGCAGCAGCCAGCTCGCGTTGACGGGCTTGCTCTTGTCCCAGCTCGACGATGCCATAGGCCAGCGCCGCCCGCAGACCGCTGCGCCGTACTTCAGGGATGATTTTGTCCATCCAGAAATACTGGTCTGCAAAGCAGGTGGTGCCTGTGCGGATCATTTCGGCGCACGAGACAGCCGCTGCGCCAGGAACCATGTCCGGGTCCATCTCCAGCTCCAGGACGCGGATGGTGTTGTACCAGCCCTCCATAGTGAACAGAGTATGTCCTTCCGCGTGCCCTCGAAAGAGAGTCATAGGTGTATGGGTATGGGCGTTGACCAGGCCGGGCATCATCAGGCGGTTCTTCAATTCGACAATTTCGTCGAACTTTCTGTGAGTCCCCAGGTTTTTTTGTGCCCCCATTTCCATAATTCGGTCGTCTTCGATTACCAGGAATCCTTCACTAATAATCTTGTCCTCGGGGTCGAGTGCAACCAAAAGGTCACTCTTAATCAGGATGCTTCTCATTCCTATTCCACCAATATCACAAAATCACTGAATGAGGAATATAAGCCCGAAAACAGGGGTGCGAGCGCCGAAGGGCGCGCACCCCTGTTTTCGGGTATTCTATTTAACTTTGGTGATTTACTGAGCTTCATTAGTCTATATTGACAGGAGATAAGAGGGAGAATAATTTCAGCGAGCATGCTACAATATTATACATTCATTGTTGTTTGTGACCACAGATACCAATCTCGAGGGACACGATGGAATGGCATATCAAGTGTGACGCTGATGAAATTTCCCGTTACGTTTTCTGCCCCGGCGACCACCTGCGTGCAAAGAGGATCGCCGACCAGTTTGATTCATCTCACCTCGTCACCGAGAGCCGTGGATACACGGTGTACTCAGGTGAATACAGGGGCATCTTCATGACCGTGTGCGGCACCGGCATGGGAGGTCCTGCAGTAGCGATCGGCCTGGAGGAGCTGGCGCACATGGGTGCTGATACTTTTATTCGCGTCGGCTCGTGCGGCGTATTCCAGGAAAATCAAAAACCCGGGGACGTGATCGCTGCCAGCGGCACCGTCCGCGCGGGTGGGACGGCGAATTCCTACCTGCCGACCATCTTTCCGGCGGTCCCGACCTTTTCCGTGCTGCGCAGCCTGGTGGAAACCGCCGAGGAATTGAAGATTCCCATGACCGTCGGTGTTGGTCTCGCGGGAGATGCCTTTTATGGAGTTCGCGACGCTGAGCAATGGAACTTGATGAAGGAGGCGGGATTGGTCTTTGTGGAAATGGAGAGCGATACGCTTTTTATTGTCGGCGCGGCGCGCGGCTGGCGGACCGCGGCGCTCTTCACCTCCGACGGGGCGGCGGGCGTGGTCAAACCCGACTGGGGCTGGGATGATTTCCGCCGCGGGGAGATGGAAGCGATCCGTATCGCGCTCGATGCGATGTGGAAGATCGCCCAGGCGGACCAAGCAACGGCCTAGAAATAATAGACTTTCTGCCGTCTATCGCCTTTTCCTCGGGTGAAACGGATGGTGGCAGCAAAGAGCAACATCAGCGCGATCAGCGCGCTCCCCAACTCGCGAGGGATGCCTGAACTGATCTGCAATCCCACCAGGGATCCGGTCCGCAGTCCGCCCAGCAGGAAGGCATACAGGATCACACCTATGGGATGCAGCTGACCGGCGAATGCGATGATCAGCCCATCGAAATCGTTCACCGCAGAAAAAGTAGAAACAAAGTGATAGTGGACACCCAGCACCTCCACGCCGCCAGCCAGCCCGGCCAGCGCGCCGCTGAGCAGTATCCCGATCAGCGTCGGTCCGTGCAAAGGCATGCCGCCATATCGTCCAAAGCGGGGAGCGTCGGCATGGGTGCGGATCTCCAGGCCGCGCACAGAGCGCCAGATGAATAGATAGATTAACAAGGCTGCCAGCAGGGCGACAAAAACCCCAGCCGATAATTTTGTGCCCGGGAGCAACGGGAGCAGGCGGGCACTGACTTCCACGCGCGGCAGACGGAACAGTCCCACCAGCACAAATGCAATCTGATTGAATAAAATGGTAACGATGATCTCATTCACACCGATGAAGTGTTTGAGCAGGGCAGGGATCCATACCCAGGCGCTTCCTAAAAGCGCCGCTCCGAGGAGTGCAACAGCAGAATCGGTTACCCCCGGCAGCGACAGAGTTCCTGCCAGCCAGCTGGCCGCGGCTGCTCCAAAAAGCATCTGACCGGGCTGACCCAGCGAGAAAAAGCCGCTCCGCAGCGCGACCGTGACAGAAAGCCCGGTCAGGATAAGAGGCGTGGCGAATTGAAACGCAGTGACCAGCGCGCAGCGGCCGGGACCGGGATCACATCCGAAGCCAGCCTCGAACAGCCTGGTATACGCCAGTACAGGATCTTTACCGGCCGCCAGGACGAGCAGTGCCCCGGCCAGAAGACTCAGCAATAATGGAAGCAGCAGCCTGACAACCCGTTTCAAGATTTCGGGAAATATTTTTGTCATCGAGTCAACCAGGTCCATTTGTCAGTTTGTAATTCACATCAATTTTCAGGGACTGCCTGAAGGCTGTTCGCAAGCGCTTCGATCTCGTGGAAGCTCGGCAGCGTGGTGGCAGCGCCGAGGCTTTGTACTTTGAGCGCCCCGGCTGCCACAGCCCAGCGCAAACTGCCGGGCAGGTCAAGCCCGCGGTTTAGCCCATACAGCAGACCAGCCCGGAACGCATCGCCCGCGCCGGTCGCATCTACGGCAGCGACCCGGGGTGGCTGGATGATAAAGCCGTTGCCCTGCGCATCGAGAGCATGGACTGGATTGGGACCATCCGTCGTGACGATGATTCCCCCCGAAATGGACTGCAATCTGCGAGCATGCTGACGGACATCTACGCTTGGGAAATGCTGACGAATATAAGGACCAGAATTGGTAGCAATGCTGGTGAACTTCAAGGCAGCATGTTCTGGCCAGACCACATCGCCGATGGCTGTGGAAAGGCCGGCCTCGTATGCCAGCTTCGCCACCTCCAGCCTCTCCGCTCCACCGTAAAGATCGAGAGCCAGGAACTTCGCGCCGTCCAGGCCGGCTTGGTTCAGCGAAACCTTGGGCGTCTGGGGATACCCGAAGATCAGAAATGAGCGTTCGCCATCCGGGGTGACGATAGCGCGCGTAAACGGTGTGGATACCTTTTCGCGCTGTTCCACCAGGCTGAGATCGATGTTCGGATATTTTCGCAGCTTGTCGAGGATCATCTCCCCA
>DATFET010000225.1:0-11060 GCA_035250835.1 Anaerolineales bacterium | reverse complement strand
CAACTCGTGGACGCCATGCTGGCTGGCGCAATGGGCGCAGAAGTAAAACTTCCCATCCCCGACCTCCATGCCGTGCCCGATGATCATGCATCCGCAGTGAGCACATTTGGGAGCCAGTGCATGGATCGCGCACTAGAAACTGTCGAACACGTGGGTTTCGCCCCCCAGTACCACTTCAAACGACTTATCATACTGGTTTCCACAGACTTCACACTTTGCCATCGTTCTTCCTTTCTCTCGTAATGTCACCCGCGTCAACCCGTTCCTCCCGCAGTTGAACTGCGGGATGGATCGTGGATAGAGACGCTTCATTCAGGGTGAAATTACCATCGTATTCCTGCAAAACCCTTAACGAGTCAATATACAGGCTGTTATCTTCTCATTCCCTGCTTATAATTCGGGCACGAACAACCAAAACAGGAGTCTGCCATGCCGCATTATCATCTGTCTTTTATCGGGTTTGGAAATGTCGCCCGCGCCCTCATCCGCCTGCTGGAACGCAAGCGGGAGCTGCTCACACAAAAATATGACATCACTTATTCCATCACAGGCATCGCGACGGGTCATCATGGATTTGCCGTGAACCCTGAGGGGATCGATACGCACAAAGCCTTGGAGCTTGTAGAAAGTGGAAAGTCCATTTTTCCACTTTCCACTTTCCAGGCAAACAACTCCATTTCAGTCATTCAAAACTCCCGGGCCGATGTCATGTTCGAGAACTCCCCCGTCAATACGCAGACGGGCCAGCCCGCGCTCGATCACATCCGCCTGGCGCTCAACCTGGGCCAGCACGCCATCACAGCCAACAAAGGACCCGTTGTGCATGGCTATCGCGAACTGACAGAGCTTGCAAACTCGAAGGGCAAATCCTTCCGCTTCGAGTCGACCGTGCTGGGCGGCGCGCCGGTCTTTTCGGTTTTCCGCGAAGCATTTCCGCTGGCAGAGCTTACCTCCTTTAAAGGCATTCTTAATGCCACGACGAACATCATCCTGTCCAGGATGGAGAACGGCGAATCCTACGAGGACGCGGTGAGATATTGCCAGTCAGTCGGCGTAGCGGAGACCGATCCCACCAACGATGTGGATGGCTGGGATGCAGCCATCAAGGTCGCCGCATTGGTCACCGTGCTGATGGACGCTTCGCGGCCGTTCACGCCGCAGCAGGTGGACCCCACAGGCATCCGCGGCATTACGCCGGAGATGATCGCCAATGCCAAAGCGGAGGGCAAACGTTATAAACTGGTCTGTTCTGTGGAAAAAGTGGATGATCAAATCCGTGCCAGTGTCGCGCCCGAACTCGTAGATGCCTTATCGCCCCTCTATGGGATGATGAACTCCTCTACAGGTGTGACCTTCCGCACCGACGTGCTGCCCGATTATTCGATCACCGTCTCGGAGCGCGAAAGTATGAGCGGCGGGCCGGTCGAAACCGCCTATGGTTTATTTGCGGATTTTATCAACGTCAGCGCGGCGGAAATAAAGAGATAACCTGCATTGAGGAGAAAAGGTGCCTGCATAACTCCGCGATATCTTCCTCTCCAATTGTATTATTTCTAAGCGTTCACCTGCTTGCAAGCAATTAACAACTATTTCGAGCCGCGGCACGAAATTGGACCAATTTTCGTAGATTCGGCGCACAGGTGAATACAATTTGTGTTACACGGAATAACTCATGCAGTACCTTAGAGAAATTGTTAATCCCTTCCGAAGGATTCAAGTGCGGCATCCTGACTTTCGTACATGGGCATATTGTGCAAAAAGCCGGTAATCCCAAGCACGTTATAGATCTGCGGAGGAGCATTACACAGCTTAAGGTGAGCCACTTTAACCTGTTCATCCCTGGGTGTAAATATCTGATAGACCTTCTGCAAAGCACGCATCCCTGCGCTGGTGAGTGTATCGAGCTCGCTCAGATCGATCAGAAGATCCCGCGCCCCGCCATCATAGGCTGTGCGCGCGGATTCAAGCAACTGCTCCTCACTTTGTGCGTCCAGCCATCCCCTCAGATGAAATACAGTTACCGGCACCTGAGCCTGCTTTTGTTCAGATGTAATCTTCAGATCGCTATTCATGATTTCTCCTCGCTCTTTCCGAGTGAATTATCGAATATAACACGAACCTGCCGTACAGGATGTTATGCAAGCTTCACATATTCCGCGCCAACATAGCCGCGCTTGCCACCCGGTTCGCGCACATAGATCCATTGGTTAGCTTTGCCAATCTTACGCCTGGCTTTTCCCTCAGGCTCCATGACAACCAGGCGAGTGCCGGCCCTGACCACCATGAGCAACGCGCCACTCATCGAAGGGGATTTCCTCAGGCGCAGCCCGCTCGTACCAACCGCCTCGGAGACTACCAGGGTCAACTTTCCGGAATCAGGCGGCGCCATGGGGGTGGAAGGAGTATCTGTATTGATGGGCGGCGTGGGTGGTAGCGGCGCCGGTGCAGTAGGTGTGGCCGGCGTTTCATTCGCGGGAGCTGGCGCCGGCTGCGGGACAGGAGCGGGTGCTGTCCCTCCGATTTTTTCCAGATACCAGGCCGCGGCAAAACCTTCCCTGCCGCTCGGCTCGCGGACTCGCACCCATTGACCCGCGCTGCCGATTTTGCCGGCTTCATTTGGATTAAGGAGCCGCAGCTGTGTCCCCGCCCTGACCGAAGCGACCACGTTCTCCAGGCTGGATGTATTTGTGCTCGAGCGAATGTTCAAGCCCCAGGTGACCGAGTCCATGACGCGGGCGTAGACTCCTCCATCCGTTGGGGTGGGAGTCGTATTCTCGGTGGACGGAGTGGGGATGGGTGCGCCTGATCCTGCAGCTTCGTACAGGAGTACATGCTGGATCGCTTGTCTCAATAGCCTGCCCTGACTGTAGCGCTTCATCAGGAAATCTTCCTTCGCAGTGCCTGGCTGGTAGGGCCAGGGATCCAGCATCAGGTAGTCGTCGCCTTTGCGGGCATAGAGCAAAACATAATGCCATTGCAGGCCCGGGTTGGGAGAGGCGTCCACACGCACGACGACCGGCTGGCCGGCGTTCAAAGCCGCATCGATCTTCCCAAGCGGCGCATCGGTTGTTTCGCACCGGATGTTCTCCCTCAGCTTTACCTGCGGGTGAACCTGGGAAACCACATCCCAGCGGATTCCCGCGCTGACAAATCCCTTTTTATCTTTTAGTTTTTGGTTGAGCGTCTGGGGAGTTTCCGGGTATCCATATCCACTGAGGAGCATGGCAATACTGGTGAGCGCGCATCCAACGAACCCGATCGTATCGCCAGCCTCGCCAAAACCGAGTGTATCGTTCTTCCACTGCGGGTCATCCTGAGAAAGGTAGACTAGATTGAACGCCATTGTGCCTCCTTGGGCGGTGAAGAGAGCGGTGAACTTATTATACTCTTGGAGGATAAAGGAAAATAGTCATTCTTTTACATTGGCAAACTCAACGGGTTTTGCGTTTGTAAGGAACCCCACCATGCAGGCATCGGATGTCTTCCATCCATCGGTCGTGACGCTCCGCTTCGCCTTCAGGCTTTGCCCTCCGTTCAGCGCGAGGTGTCACACGGTCACACCGTCCCGAAGCTATGTCCCTTCGGGAGAATGACATGATGTTTCTGATGTTAGGTATTCCCCATTCATACCCGTCAAATGTTGTCGATGAAAGACAGGGTACAATAGACGCGATTCTCCCGTTAAACACATCGTATATAGCACTACACGCCAGATGAGCAGGAGAATTTGAATATTTAGGCGGTCTACATGGACAGAGAATTGCATAATTCCGCTGCCCTGATGTTTGAAATTCAACCTGCAAATCCCATAAAAAGTAGGCTTTTTATCGAGACTTGCGGTAATAGCTGATGAAGTCATTTGCCGATTACACAAGATATGAAGACAGGGAGCTCATGAGCCTGATCGCCAGATCTCAGGAGGCTGCCCTGTCTCAATTGTATGACCGTTACAACCGCCTGGTGTTCAGCCTGGCTTTTGCCATCGTCCATGACCGGGCGACTGCTGAGGAGATCACCCTGGATGTGTTCATGCGCGTCTGGCAGAAGGCCGCCCTGTACCAGCCTGAACAGGCCAAAGTGAGCACCTGGCTGACCCACATCACGCGCAATCATGCCATCGACGTGCTGCGCCGCCGCACTGCAAGACCGGAGCAGCATGCTGCCACCTGGGAGGATGAAGGATTGCGGACCGATCTTTCCAGCCGGACCCCGGCTGAATCTGCCGAGGCAACAGCGCAGCGTGACCGCATCCACAATGCGCTTACCCGGCTGCCAGACGACCAGAGACAGACCCTATTCCTGGCCTATTTCGAGGGCTATACTCAGAGCCAGATTGCTGAAACACTGAGGCAACCGCTCGGAACGATCAAAACCCGTATGCGTCTTGCCCTGCAGAAGCTGCGCGACTTCCTGCAGGAGGAAGAGGAAACTGTGCATACATCCACAAACGCTCCATCTGCGTACAATATATCCAAGAAGAAATGACGAGGATACTGAATGTCTGAAAACGCGCATGTACTGGATCTGTTACCCGCCTTTGCATTGGGCAGCCTGGACACTGATGAGGCATCCCAGGTGCAGGAGCACCTGTCGAGCTGCCTGATCTGCCGGGCTGAGTCGGAGGCGTTCCAGGAAATCAGCGCGCAAATGGCTCTGCTCGCACCGGTTGCCGATCCCTCTCCCGACCTGAAGGAGCGGCTGATGACCCGCGTCCAGGCAACTCGCCCCAAGCCGCGGGTCCAGGAGCAGGCTGCCTCGCGTCCGCTTGTGGAGCGCCTGCTGCCGGCCTGGGGATTGGCGAGCCTGGTTCTGATCCTTGCCCTCGGGGCAGTCAATTTGTTCCTCTGGCAGCGGCTCGGATATCAGGATGCCTTCACGGCTCCAGGCGGGATGCGAGCCGTCCCCCTGAGTCCGCTGGATGCAGCTTCGAATGCGACCGGCTTTGTCCTCGTCAGCGCGGACGGAGAAGATGGAGCCCTGGTGGTGGACGGTTTGCCGCCGCTGGACGAGAGTCAGGAATACCAGTTATGGCTGATCCGGGACGGGGAACGGACCAGCGGTGCTGTCTTTTCGACCGATGAAAATAACTATGGCGGGACGCGCATCCGTGCCCCCGGATCCCTCTTGGAATATACGTCAGTGGGGATCACCATCGAACCGGCGGGCGGCAGTCCCCAGCCCACAGGTGAACGGGTTTTGGGTGCTCCTCTCCTGCTTCCCTGAACACCCGGAATTTCAGTAAACCACGAAGGTTTTAACGAAATACCGAAAACAGGGATGCGAGCGCCGGAAGGACCCGCATCCCTGTTTTCGGGCTTCTCCCAGTTATTTCGTGATTTACTGACTTTCGAATAAATCCATCTCGTTCAATATTGCGTATATATTGTTGACTCTCAAGCCACTCCAGCACAGGGCTGGTTTTGGTTTTCAATGCCTGGCGGTTTTCACATTGCTGCCCGCCGGGCCCACACTCTACCTCTCTATCCTACACATCCAACTCCATTCCAGTTATTCCGATGGGCTTGATATTGCATGGAAGCCACCGGGCAACATTATTTTCCAATTCGGAAAAGGAGTAGATCAAAATGAATAGAAAAGGATATTGGATGAGAGCAGGTTCACTGGCACTCAGCATCGTGCTGCTCCTGAGTTTTACAGCAATACCCTTCGCAGCCGCACAATCAACAGGACCCACCATGCTGCATCCTCGCTTGGGTGTTCGCCCCGTTGTCTCCGGGTTAAATCTCCCCACAACCCTCGCGTTCCTTGGGGAAAATGACTTCCTGGTTTTGGAGAAGAATACCGGCCAGGTAAAGCGTGTCGTGGGGGGCGTTGTCCAGGGTGTGGTTTTGGACCTGGCCGTCAACTTCGGTTCAGAGCGGGGTCTATTGGGGATCGCCCTGCACCCGGGCTTCCCATCCAACCCGGGAGTTTATTTATACTGGACAGAAAGCACGACCGGCACGGATACGAACGTGCTTTCCGAGACTCCCCTCCTGGGTAATCGAGTGGACCGCTATATCTGGGATGGAAGCAGCCTGACACTTGACCATAACCTGATCGTGATCCGTGCTATTCAGCAGGATGCCGAACAGCCAGAACGCGGCAACCATGATGGCGGAGTCATCACCTTTGGACAGGACGGCAAGCTGTATATCTTCATCGGCGATGTGGGCCGCCGCGGCCAGTTGCAAAACCTGCCCTGTGGGCCGACGGATGTGTATGACTGCCCGGGAGAAAACAATCCGGTTCCTGACGATCAGTTCGGCGGCCCCGAGCCGGATGATGCCCATCTGACGGGCGTAGTCCTGCGCCTCAACGACGATGGCAGTACCCCAAGCAATAATCCGTTCTTTGAGGCGGGTGCGTCCATGGGCGGCGAAGTGGGGGAAAACATCCAGAAGATCTTCTCATACGGTCATCGCAACAGCTTCGGCATGGCGGTCGATCCAGTTTCCGGCGCGGTCTGGCTCCAGGAGAACGGGGATGACACCTTCAGTGAGCTTAATCGCATCGTGCCAGGCCTGAACGGTGGCTGGGTCCAGATCATGGGACCCGTGGATCGCATTTCACAGTACAAGGAGATCGAAACAACGTTTGGCGGCCAGAACCTGCAACAACTGCGCTGGCCACCTACAAACATTGCAGATACTCCAGAGGAAGCTTTATCACGCCTGTTCATGATCCCCGGTGCAACGTACAGTGACCCCGCATTCAGCTGGAAATGGGAGGTCGCTCCCGGTGGCATGGGCTTTGTTGATGGCGCGGCGCTGGGACCGCAGTTCAGGAACGACCTGTTCATGGGTGCGGCCACAGCCAACCTGGCAGGTGGTTATCTGTTCCATTTCAACCTGACCGGGAATCGAAATAAGATTGCCGTGGACGACCCGCGCCTGGAAGATCGTGTGGCAGATAACCTCGCCAAGCACGAGATCACCGAGAGTGAAAGCCTGCTCATCGGGCGGGATTTTGGTGTCGTTACGGATATTGAAACCGGCCCGAATGGCAACCTCTTCGTTGTCTCACTCTCGAATGGCGCGGTGTACGAAATCTTCCGGCGCTAATCCGGCCCCTTCTCATTAGAGTTCGATTAGCCGAGGTTACAACTAGTTGAATTTTCGATCTGGATGTCGTAGTGTATTAATGCGTCCTCCGAATTATTCGTCAGACATTGAAAGGAGGTGATGTCAAAGGGCAGTGTTTGCAAGCAGAGCCTGGTCGATCTTCATTGCTGAATCCATTTGGAAATATTACAGAAAGAAAGGTGAAAACAAATGAAAAAGACTAAGATACTACCCTTAGTTTTGATCGTGCTGGTCATGCTAGTGGTTGCCAGCGAAGCCTATGCAAAGCCGGCGCTGGCTCCGAATTTTGGTGCGTCGCTCAGTGGAGCGGAGGAGGTCCCGCCCCGCGCCACGGATGCCAGTGGTTCCGCCAGCTTCCAATTGAACAAAGATGGAACGCTCAGCTACAGTGTGTTTGTGGACGACATCGAGAATGTTTTCGCTGCACATATTCACTGTGGGGCTATGGGTGCTAATGGTCCTGTAGGAGTAACGCTCTTCATGGGTACGCCAGGTAGCGGTCCAATAAGCGGTACCCTGGCAAAGGGCACGATAACAGCGCCTGACGCTGGAAATGGATGTGGCTGGGCGGATTTGGCTGCTGTGGTGGCCGCTATGAACAGTGGGAATACCTATGTAAATGTTCACACCAACGACGGTGTGGCGCCGCCAAATACAGGCCCCGGTGATTTCCCGGGCGGCGAAATTCGCGGTCAAATTAACATGATTACCAGTGGCGGTAAAGGCAAATAGACATTCAAACATAAAATCTTAAAAAAAGAAACAGACAAGACCCCTCCCGGAATTACATGAATAAAGATACAGACCTGGTCCGTTTCATTAGAGTTCGATTAGCAGAGGTTACAACCCGTTGAATTTTCGATTTGGAAGTCGTAGTGTATTAATGCGTCCTCCGAATCATTCGTCAGACACCGAAAGGAGGTGATATCAGGGAAGAGTGTATGCGAGTAAAACCTGATCGATCTTCATTGCTGAATCCATTTGGAAATACTACAGAAAGAAAGGTGAATACGAATGAAGAAAAATAAGATCCTACTTGTAGCTTTGATCGCGCTGGCCGTGCTAGCGATCTCTAGCGTGGCTTATGCGAGTTCGTCGGCATCTCAGAATTTTGCTGTGCCGCTCAGTGGAGCGGAAGAAGTCCCACCGCGCGACACGAATGCGAGGGGTGTTGCCACTTTCAAATTGAGCAATGATGGAACGCAGCTGAACTACAAATTGAATGTAGCCAATATTGAGAATGTTTTCGCCGCCCATATTCACTGTGGGGCTGTGGGTGTTAATGGTCCTGTAGGGGTAACGCTCTTCATGGGCACTCCTGGTGGAGGCAGAATAGACGGTACTCTGGCCGAGGGGACGATAACAGCCCCAGACCCTGGAAATGGATGTGGATGGGCAGACCTGGATGCTGTGATTGCTGCAATGATGAGTGGAAATACCTACATAAACGTTCATACCAATGATGGTGTGCCGCCTGCGAACACAGGCCCTGGTGATTTCCCCGGCGGCGAAATTCGCGGTCAAGTTAAATAGACTTTCAAACATCAAAGCTTAATAAGAGAAACAAACAAAAAAGTCCAGCCTAGTTGCTGGACTTTTGCTTAGGACTAATGAGCATTTTAGTGTTAATGTTCGTGTTCGATAGCCTCTCCGACAGGAACGCTTATTGTTAGATCTTCGTGATCCCGGAATTGCAAAACGACTTCAATTTTATCTCCCACGCGGAGTTCTTGTTTGAGACCCACCAGCATCACATGATACCCATCTGGTATAAATACGAATTCTTTGTTTGCGTCTACGGGTATTACATCTACCACCTCTGTACCGTTTTGAAGCTGCACGACCTCCGCTACATCAGAAGATGCGCCAGTCAGTTGATCACTTTCTGAACCATGGTTGAGCATCGCTAAATAGACTGCGCGATCTTCGCCTTGCACGCCTACACCCATCTTGACTTGATTGACTTCTATTCCGCTTTCCGCACTACAGGCAGTCAACAGAATTGCTGCTAAGATGAGCGTGAAAAAGCGTTTTTTCATAGCGATGATTATAGCAGTATTCGAGAGTTGAGTTTGCAAAGTCTGTCATTCCCAACCTGTTTATCATCGCCAAATTCTGTGAAATTTTAACACTCACCATTCTCCGGTACGTGAGAGTGTTTCCATCCTGGCGCGGTCTATCAATTTGCCATGACTGATGCCATAAAGGGGGGCAGTATGTTCACGGAGAGCTTCCAGGATATTGGGCTCGTTTAGCACCAAAAGATTCGCCGCAGCACCAACTTTCAATGTGTGGTCATGCACATTCATCGCGCGGGCGGCATTGACTGTGATCATATCGTACAGGGTTTCCAGCTCACGACTGGTGGTCATCCAGAGCAGATGCGCGGCGAGGAAAGCGACTTCCAGCATGTTGTTGCGTCCGAAGGGATAATAGCCGTCAGAGATGTCATCCTGTCCCAGGCAGACTGTTACGCCTTCTTCCAGCAGCTCCTTCACCCGCGCGTGAAGCGGACCTGTATGAGGATCGGTCACCACTGACATCTGCGCCTGCCTGAGCAGGGCAGCTACTTTCTGAAAATAAGGTTGAGGATAAAGCGACATTGCCCGCGCGTGATGCGCCAACGCCCGGGATTGATATCCGCGTCGGATCGCCTCAACAGCCATCCCTTCGAGTGACCGCAGACCCGCATCCCCGGCGTCGTCCACCAGCATGGAGACATCCTTGTCGAATTCTTCTGCCAGATCGAAAATCTCTTTGATGTGCGCCTGGGTGTCTGCCTCCGTGTATTCGATCCACGGGATGCCGCCGCCGACATCCGCACCCATCTCCATTGCCTGACGCATCAACCGACTCGTCCCCGCCTCGCGCGCCAATCCATCCTGGGCGAACGCACAGACCTGGATCTCGACGATGCCTTTGAACTCCTCCCGCGCCCGGATCAACGCCTTAACTCCTTCAAGCCGAGCCTTGCTGTCTACATCTGCAAAGGCGCGGATGTGTGTGTTGCCATAGAGTGCTGCCTGTGCCAGCGCACGTCGAACGTTTTTGATGATCCACGCCTCGTCATATTTCTCTTTGACGCGCGCCGCCAGCTCAATCGTTGTCATCGCCCTGCCCATGCCCTCGCTGTGATAGTCTGTCAGCGCTTCATCGTCCATCATCTGGCGCGTATAGACCTTGCACAGATGCAGATGCGGATTGACAAAAGACTCAGTGACAAGATTTTCCCGCGCGTCGATCATGAATTCAGCCGTTGCCTCGAGATTGTTTTCAATCGCGGCAATGCGTCCATTCAGAATGCCAATCTCTTGCAAGTCAGATACACTGCGTAATCGAGCGTTCCTGATCAGAATGTCAAAGTGTGCAGCCATAGAGAAACCTCCGATCCGGCTGACAGCCATAGCAAAGATCATACAAATCTGCAAACGGTAAGATTTCTTTTTTGTAAGGCCCTCCGGCGTATAAAGTGTATCCGATTGGCTGTAAATCCATCCTATTGGGGACAACAAGATCATCTCAGTCTTCAAGGATTTCATTTATGTTTCGTAACGTCTCTCTTATCAGCCTTCTTTTTCTCGCACTTTCAATTTTTACCGCCTCGGCACCCGTCACAACCCAAACCAGCATGATAACCATTCTGCCGGAAGATTGTCAGGTTATGGTCGGAGAGGAATTGGCTCTGGAGCTCAGCGGCCCCCTTGCATCCGGCGCAGCTTTTACCTGGGATGTAGATTATGGAGAGGTCGCCTCCGTGCTGCCCGGCTCGAGTGCAGTCCTGGTTGCGCCCCCCACCCCTTCAGTCATCACCGTTTACGCGCTGGTTTCGGATGCCAAGCCCGGCCGTTGGATTTACGTCACCCGCCAGTGCACTGTATCTCCGCCTATCAACGTTAACGGCTGATTTGCACCAGCAGGCCTAAAAGGCTCTTATTCCTGATTGACGAGTTCTGCCGCGTGAGAAAATTCCTCTTC
>DATFET010000218.1:0-6332 GCA_035250835.1 Anaerolineales bacterium | reverse complement strand
CGAGAACCTGCGTTTTCGATTTGGACTGTTGGGCTTGCTCCACGAGACGCATGATTCCTGCCAGTGCGGTCTCGTTTCCTGTGGCGGTTACTCGGACTCGCAGGCTTCCATCCCCATTGATCGTGCCGGCGATGACTTTCGCTCCTGCCATTTTATGTACAGGCTTTGACTCACCTGTGATCATCGCTTCATTGACATTGGAGTGACCCTCTGTGACTTCGCCGTCTGCAGGAATGCTCGCGCCCGGACGGACCAGGAGAAGGTCCCCTTTTTTTAGGGCGGAAACGGGAACGGTCTCAGTGCTGTCGTCATGGTGTATACGTTCAGCGGTATCTGGCATCAGTTTGGCGAGTTCACTGAGCGCGCCGGAGGCCTGTCGTACGGAACGCATCTCGAGCCAGTGACCGAGGAGCATGATGTCGATCAACGTGACAAGTTCCCAGAAGAAGCCTTCTCCCAAATTCATGAATTGCGCCGCCACGCTATAGATGAAGGCAACGGAAATCGCCAGCGAGATGAGTGTCATCATCCCTGGTTTGCGCTCCTGCAGTTCCGGGACAGCCATCTGCAAGAATGGAACACCGCCGTATGCGAAAATGATGACCGAAAAGACAAAGGGAATCCATTCGCTGAATGGGAACGCGGGCGGGGTGAACCCGAGCCACATCTGAATCATGCCACTGTAGAGCAGCACCGGGATGCTCAACAACAGGCACCACCAGAAGCGGACACGGAACATTTGCTCATGTCCCGTGTGGTCTGGGCCGTGTCCTGCATGCGTGGAATGATCGTCGTGAGTTTTCGCCGTGGATGCAGGCATGACATGACCTTGATGTGTAGCATGCGCGGAGTGATCGCTCATCGCATGCACCGAATGATCCATCGCGCCATGTGCCGCGTGGCTGGATGCATTATGCTGGGAGTGATCTTCCTTTTTTTGTCCGTGTCCTGAATGACCCTGCCCATTATGTTGCTTATGTTCGTCCATACTGTTTCTCCAGTGGTACTCAAATCAGTGCGCTACAGGCTTCTTGCTCTCAAATACAGAATCTCAAAACCCCAGAACCTGATTGACCAGAATGAGCGTAAGATTGCGACGCAAATAGGCTGGTTCTCCCTCGATGATCAGGATTCTGTTAATACGGCTGCCAGCTTTGTTCCCCAGGCTTTTCTGGCGCTGGTCTTCCAGCGGCAGCACATATTCACGTACTCGCCGCAGGGTATCATCCAGTGTGGGCATGATCTTTTGCGCGCCGGCCACCCAGATTACGTTGCGGCTGGTGTAGGCATACGCCGGTAACTGACTGCCGCTGCCGCTGGCAAAAACCAGCTCGCCCGTTTCCGCCAGAGCATTCACACTGCCAAGATAATACTCAGCAAGGGTTCCCTGGCGGCGCATGGCGGATTGTTTGACAGGGTCCTTTTCGGCGAGTAGGTCGTCTTTAAAATTGCGCCAGGGGTGATTCCCGCTGATCAGTATATCTTCAAGGCCGATCTGTTGAAGCGTCACAGAACCGCCGGTCATCACAACACAGCCGGGTGGAATGAGCGCCTTAACGCGTTCAAGAGCAGTTTCCTTTGTCTCTACTCGTTCGGCATGAATGCCGCGCGCATTAACCGACTCTACGGTGCGCTGCACGCGCTCCGGCGTGGGGAGGGTGTCATAATCCATCATAGCCTCCTTTTATAGCGATGTAGGTTCTCGCTTGAATTTAGATCTGAATCACTAGTTCGAGATCTTCGACCAGTGGAGCATCCGTTAAAAGAGGCACAACCTTGCCGATCGCCTGCCTGTAGTACACACTATTGGAACCGGTGACTTCACGGTCCGCTTCTTCTTCCCACAATGTGACATTGATACTTTTCCCTGTGCTTCGATCCACAAACATCAGGTAACCTTTAAAGCCGTTTTGCTGCTGAATGGTAGGCGCTACTTGTTCTTTCAGGACCCCGATGGCCTCGTCCAGCCGGTAGGGTGAAATTTGAATCGTTGTGACTCTAGCATACATCGTTTCGTCTCCTTGATTGAGTGAATTTTTAGTCGGTTGCAAACCTATCGTTGTCATCCCTCTTGATTTGCCTAGAGGAGGGATCGTGCGCAGGCGGCTCACGCCCTAAGGTCCAGCATGGTGGATCACTGGCTGGGAAACTATCGCGCGCAGCTTCATCAACGAGCCATTCCATCGATTCGTCCAAACTGCTGCCCGTTTCACTCACCGTACGGGCGGATGGTGGTGACACGTCAGGGTCCGGTTGGGCATGGTTTTTGCCATTGTCGATCACTCCAATGCGCGGCATCTCCAGCGGTGGCAGCGCAGCCTCAATTTCTTTGCGTTGAGCTTCCAGCCAGGGTGGCAGGATCAACTGTTCTCCCAGGTGTTCCATATCCTCGTCACGATCGAAACCAGGACCATCCGTCGCCAACTCGAAAAGGACTCCACCAGGCTCTTTGTAGTACACAGACTTGAACCAAAACCGGTCGATCTGCGGGGTAGGGCGTAATCCGGCGTTTGCGATTCCATCCCGCAATGCCATCTGTTCCGCAGAATCCTTCACACGCCAAGCGATATGGTGTACAGCGCCGATTCCCCATTGGCCGCGGCGTTCCTCGGGCAGCTCTTTAATTTCGATCAGTGTTCCAGAACTCCCCCCTTCGACGCCATAGCGATGCCAGCCATCTTCCGCTCCCAGCAAGGCAAATCCCATCCGTTGGGTGAGTATTTTCTCTGTATGGTCAAGCTTCCGCTCCCAGAGTCTTACAGAATGCATGCCTCGCAACTGGTGTTCTTCGGGGACCGGACTGTTCTCCCACGGCACGAACTGCCGCTCGTCTCTCGTTTCCACGAGAGCAAGTTGCAGGCCGTGTACGTCTTTGAAGGTTAAGGTCGTTTCCCCAAAGCGGGTCTCAGGCGCGCCATGCTCCACTCTGTATCGCTTAAGTCGCTCCTGCCAGTACTGTAGGCTTCCCGGTGGTATGGCAAAGGAAACTTCGACTGTCAGGCCAACTCCCAAACGCCCCAGCTCCATCTGTGGCCAGGGGAAGAAGGTGAAGTCGGTACCAGGGTTGCCGACGCGGTCAGCGTAGAACAGGTGATAGGTCCCAGGATCGTCCTGATTTACGCTCTTCTTCACCAGGCGCATGCCTAGCAGCGCAACATAGAAATCCAGATTCTCCTGGGCATCGCCCGCAATACATGTCACGTGATGGATGCCATGAACAGAAGTTGTCATGTCTTCTCCTTTCGTGCCGACTTTGATCTTCGGGATCCTCAATAAGCCAGAAGTTAGGCGGGGATTTGACCTGCCTTGTCCGCCATAACAATCTCTTTCATGATCTGCCACGCCTTTGAAGCGTGAGAGTTATCGGCGATCGCCCGCACGACGACCTCTCCGTGCTCGAGGCTGTCCTGGTAGAAATAACTGTCATCACTTTTAATACTCAGCCCAATGAAGAAACCTGCCATGCCTCCAATGAAGATCCCGGCCGCCACTAAACCAAGAATGGCAAGAACAATAATCATTGGTGAAGGCTCTTCTCCTCCAACAAGAGATATTTGTGTGATGCCGAGAGCAGCCAGGATCCCCGCCACAAAGCCCAAGCTCCCTATACCGATTGCCCCGGCCATAACTGTCTCGCGCACGGTAGTCCCCCGCCCTTGATACAAATCCATACCGTGATCCCAGATCCTCAGCTCGATTGCTTGCTCCGCAATCCCAGCATCCATCAGTGTCTGGCGTGCATGTTCAGCCGCCTGCCGTGAGTCATACATGCGAATCAGCAAGCGCGTTCCACCTTTGCCTTTCATCAGCTGAGCCTGCTCTACAATGTTGCGCACTTCATTAAACTGACGTTCAAGCATTTCTCGGGTTTCGGGAGGGAGGTCGGCCTTCAACGTTTTTTCACAGGCTCTGAGTGCCGCTGACTCCCCCACCAATATTTCCTTCAACAGCAGGGTCTCGACACTTTCATCACCGATCGTCAAGGCAGTAAAAATATCGATTCGACCTCGATGCAGAACGCCAGGGAGATTGCTCCTGGGCCTCGTAGGACCGCCAAGCCGTTGTATTTCAGCAAATATTTCTTCCTTAAACGTTAGACGCTGCTGGGCACAGGCTCGATAAAGGATTTTCAATGCCCGGTTTCTTACATTTGAGGCTACCACCGCATACCCCCTTTCTCCAGCCTCCACATATTTATACACATAAACTAATGCTTGTCCTGCATTTGCAGTATTCATCTTATAACCCTTGGTAAGACTGAGTAGTTTTCTAGTTGAGTGAACGTGAATATCCTCTCACTCTAAAGTCAGCATCTCGCTGTACGCTGTTAACCGATAACTTCAGTTGCCTGACCCAGTTGCTGCGCCTGCCTTACCATTTGATTGGTAAAACCCCACTCGTTGTCATACCAGCTCAGGATCTTGATCAAATCGCCATCGACGACCCGTGTCATCCCCAGGTCAATGACCGATGCGCGCGGATCCTTGATGATGTCGGATGACACAATGGGATCTTCTGTTACGCCGATGATCTCACGGTAGCGATCGCTGGCGGCTTCCTCGATAAAGATTTGATTAATTTCCTCGACGGAGGTCTTACGTTCCGCCACCAAAACAATATCTGCCAGAGAGCCAACCGCAACCGGACCGCGTACGGCGATCCCATCGAACAGATTGTCCAGTTCTGGGAGCGCCTTGGCCGTGGCGCGAGCGGCACCAGTGGTTGTTGGTACAAAGTTGGCGGCACCTGCCCGTCCCCTTTCGAACCGTTGACTTTGGCTATCGACAATCGCTTGCGATGCTGTGTATGCATGCACAGTTGTCATGATCGCCTTCTTGATGCCGATCCTGCGACCGACAATCTCGACGACCGGAGTAATGCAGTTGGTCGTACAACTCGCACAAGCAATGATCTGCGTGTTTCCCTCGACTGTATTGACGCCGTGAACGACGGTGACAACGTCATCACTCTTGGCAGGGGCAGAAAGGATGACATACTTGGCTCCCGCCTGAACGTGTTTTTCAAGGTCCTCCCTTTTTGTGAACACACCCGTACACTCCAGGACAATATCCACTCCCAGGCTGGACCAGGGAAGTTGAGCGGGATCTCTTTCACTAAAGTAGCGAAACGATTTCCCTCCGGTGATCAGATTTTCTCTGTCTCCTTCAACTGTCTTGTCGTACCTTCCATATACAGTATCGTACTTTAGCAGATAGACAATGTTTTCGATGGGCACAATATCGTTGACCGCTATTAATTCCAACCCTGGTGTGTCCATGATGATCTTCAATGCAGCACGGCCAATCCTACCCAAACCGTTGATCGCAATTGTTGCCATTCTTACCTTCCTTCCAAGTTTTGGATTGCAAAACGAGCTTCAAGCACGCGGTTAATGTTGTGCATCAAAACATCTAACTTCGGGCACTCTTGAGAGCCAACCGAATCATGGGCGGGCTTTAAGTTTAAGTAGCAGTCCTCACTGTGAGACAGTTTTACAAACCGATTGGATTTTGCTATGTTGAATTCTTGGGGCGGAGTATTGGAGAGTGCAGCTTGTTCCGTCGGACACGATCACCGTCGGTGTGCATAAGACATTATACATCTTATTCTAGCGTGAAAACAGACAAAAAGGATCTATTTTCAGCCACTGCCTGGTGGATGTGCTGGCCCTGGCCGGCAGCATCAGCCTGCATGGATTTGCTCCGGATCCCACTCAGGAGGCGCGCCGAAAAAGCTGCCCACCAAATACCGGGCGTCCTGCGGGTTGAAAACCACCTCGTTGTAGACGAAGATCTAAAGCTCGCTGCTGCCGGAACGGTCGCACAGATTCCTGAAAGCCCTGTGGAGAGGATCTTCGTCGGCGCTCAGAGTGGATTCATTACGTTAACGGGCGAGGTAGCTTCCATTGAGTCGCGCCTGGCAGCAGAAGAACGGGCGGGCAGCGTGCCAGAGATACGGGGCGTTCTTAATAGGATCCGGGTGGCAGGCCTCGAATTTCCGGAACCACGCGCACTCCAACTCGCACCGGCGCGAGAGTCTTCGCCAGAGACATGCTATCAGGCCATGTCAAACAGGTCATCGTCAAACCGGTCAATCGTCTCGTAACAGCCATGGTAGTCGATGGACTGATTCCCGAACCCAGGAAGAATAGAACACACTGTTTCCTGGGAGATAGCGCCCTAGTTCCGAGGCGACAGGTCATCGTACGGCTTTGTGTGGTTACAAATGGCATCCCGGCGTATAGTTTCCAGTTGGTGATCGTCAGCAGAAAGGAAACTAAGCGGAATGAACGTTCAGATCGCCCACCAGCGATTCGGAGGCGGTGGGCGGGA
>DATFET010000210.1:0-14877 GCA_035250835.1 Anaerolineales bacterium | reverse complement strand
TTGTACCTGTCTCTCAATCCCGTAGAACTCCGCCGCCAGATTGACCAGAAAGTCCTCCAACTGTGGAGCACTCTGACTACCAGGCAATTATGAACGCATTTTCGGTAACCTTTCTTTTTGAGGCAACGTTTCCACTAAAGTAACCTTTTATTTTGAGGCATCACGAGCGATGTGTGGATTCCGTGTGGATTGTGTGCACTCAAAGATTGTCAGAATCCAAGCTCAAGCCGCCGTCCTCGGCGGCGGTTCACGAGTCAATCCTGCGCCGGGGACGGCGCAGGGAGCAACTGCCTGACAGATTTTGCGTGCACACTGTGGATTTGGAAACTGGATGATCTCGGCTGGCGGTAAATATGCAATGCAAATTTACTGTTGGGCGAACAACATTCCATCGCCTGCTCAGTTCCAGGGTGCGAACTGTCCTTGGTTTGGGGTAATAAGAATCTCTCCGCCAATCCTTTTGCTCCGTTTATTCCTCCAACTCTTCCAGGATAACCCGCACAATGTCTTCGACCGGCACGGAGATATCCACGGTGATTGCTTCTTCCGGCTCTTCGAGCAGATCGAACTGGCTCTGCAGCATATGCGGTTTCATGTAATGATCGCTGCGTGCGGACATGCGTGACCAGATCAGGTCATAACTGCCCTTCAGATACACCAACTGCACGTCTTCATTGCCATCCAGCAGCTGGCGTCGATACGACTCGGTCAGTGCAGAACAGGCCAGCACCCCGGGACGATTCGCCTTCAGCGCAGAAGAAATCAAATCATTTAAAGAGTCCAGCCAGGGGGCGCGGTCTGAGTCGTCCAGGGGAATCCCACTCGCCATCTTTGCAATATTTGCCGCTGGATGAAAATCATCGGCGTCGAAAAAGTCCCAGCCTAAGGTTTCGGCAAGGGCATTCCCCACGCTGGTCTTGCCGCTGCCGGAGACTCCCATCACGATCACAAAGCGAGTATTCATTCACGAAAGATAAGGTGACAGTCACTTCGTGACTCAAAAGTGACTGTCACCTGTTAATGATAGAAAAATCGCCCGGCGGATGAGCGGGCGATCTTTGTCTGATATTCGGATCTGCCTTATACAATTATGCTCCCGGCGGCGTCCCCGCCGCCGTCTCGGAGAGCCGCGAAGCGGTGGACGGCGGCTTGAGCAGGGACTATAAAACTACTTGGCTTCGGACGCTGATGGAAGCTCGACCTCATCCGGAACCGCTTCGATGGCTTTGGCGTTCTCGGTCAGTTTTTCCACTTCAGCCAGGTGCTCATCGACCAACTCCTGGACGACGACCTCACCGTGGAAGTTTTGGGCAGCCATGCGTTCCCTGACAACCGCCCAATTGGCTTCCTCGACCAGCACGGCCAGCGCAGACTGATCCGCGCTCATTTTCTCGCCAAGCTCCTTGAGCAGCTTGTCCTTGATGCCGCGGTCGAAGATGGAGAATGCCGTCCCCAGCGCCGCGCCGGCTACGATCCAGCCCGCTGCTCCAAACAGAACAGCGAAGATGATACCGATCACGCCGCCCTTCAGGAATCCCTTGCTTGCAGGATCATCCGCGGTCTGGTGCAGCTTGATCTTGCCCTCTGCGGTCTTGGTGACGGCAACCGCGTCCTTCAGCTTGACGACTTTTTCCTTGCCCAGACCCTTCGCCACTTCCAGTGCAGCTTCGGCGGTCTCCTTGTTGGGGTATCGGACTACGATGAAACTATACTTCTCGGCCATTTTGACTCCTCTATGGATTGTATGGGTTGTTACAAAACTCTTCTTCCAAACGCAGCACTGGGCTGCGGTTTGTACGGTACATCTCTATTCTACACCGGAACTATCTCGAACGCGTGGTACATCCATAGGACCCGGTCTGGCTTTCTCAAAATCCATTTCATGTCACCCTGAGCGAGTGTGGTTCTCCAGCCTTTGCCGTGAAAGAGACCAGATTTGGGGGTGTGAGCGTGCGCACGCTCACACCCCCAAATCTGGGTATTCATCACGGAGATTCCCAGAGAGCCGCGAGTGTTTTTCCGCGGCAGAGGGGTCTCGGACACTGAGGTAGAGATGCTTCGCGCAGTTTATCCTGAGCCCACCGAAGGGCTCAGCATGAAATCGTCTGGGTTTGTCAAGCGATAATGTGAAAGCCCTGATAGGACCTGGTCATCATTTTGCTTACGTTTTCTAAAATCCCGTTGGCAGCATGGGTACCCAATCCTCCCCCAGCCACACTTCGATATCCACAGATTCAGATGGGTCAGGTCGGATGAGGACCTGCGCACTTCGTGTGATCTCAAAGACATCCTGAAGGTATCGCAGCGTATACAGCTTCGGCGAATAGAGCACAATGGTGGTGCGGTTCTGCCTTTTGGTTTCTCCAATTTCGCTGATCTGCAGTCCCTGTTGTGAAAAATAACTGGCAGTGCGTAACCCGAGCTGTTCAGTAGATGTCCCGTTCAATAAGCGGACTCGGGCGCCATCCGCCTGCATCAGGGAAAGGGGATCGCCCTGCGCCATTGGGCTGAGCGGTCCGCTTGCGGAGAAAATCTCATCCCGCAGGACACGGACTTTATCAGGAAGAGGTTTCAACACGCTGGCATTCTGTCCACCCAGGGTGGCGCTGCCGAATGTCATCATGCTGAGATCGATCACTCGATTCTTAATTTTGTTTTCTGGAATCTCGCGGACCATCACAGCCAGTTTGATTGCATCGTCGAGGGTCATATTCGTTTGAATGCCCGCAGAAAAGACCCTGTAGAGTTGAGGTGCCTGTTCGAGAAGCTCCGCGAAATTTCCGGGATCCAGCACCTTGTCGCGGATCGCAAAAATCACCTTTTGCTGACGCTTGGCACGGCCGACATCGCCATCCCCGCAGCCCTGGCTCTCCTTACGACAGCGTGCATACGCCAGTGCCAGCTTCCCATCCAGATGCCGTGTCCCGCAGCAGGTGATCCTGACTTTCGGAAAATCCCTGCCATGCGCCATAGGGTCCAGCACGATCGTCTCATCGTTGTAAATATCCACGCCGCCAAGTAAATTAATGATGTCCACAAAGGTATCGAAATCCACCTGCACGTAGTAATCGACCGGCACGCCAATGAAGTGAGACACCGTCTTCATGGTCAGCGCTGGACCGCCGCCGGGTAGTTTGGAGCCGCGTCCCAGCGTCCAGGCCGTGTTGATGCGGCTGTATCCAAACCCAGGGATATTCACCCACATGTCGCGCGGGATCGAAAGCATGCCGGCCGTTTTCGTGACCGGGTCCACCGTCAATAAGATCAACGTATCTGTACAAAATGGACAATCCCCTTCGATGGGATCGCCGCCGCGCAGTCCTACAAACAGGATGTTGATGCGGCTGGCCCCGTCCCAGACCGGATACTCTTCGACTTGCGGAACCAGCGGCTCAGGCGTCGCGGTGGGGGTCGGTGCCTTCTGACCGACAGCGATTACGGGAGGCTTAATCGGGTCAACGCTTTGACCCTGACAACTTGATGAGGGAATGCCGGGCAATGCGGTGAGCCGCCAGCAGATAGTAAATTCACGCACAAAATAATACGCGCCAGCATATATCCCCAATAGTATCCCCCAGGAAAGGATATGGCGAATGACCGACCCGCGCACGGAGGCTTCAGGCATTTTGGTATATTATAGAGAGTTAAGGGAATTTATAGTTACTCTTCCATTCATATATACCATGAACCTTCCGGCTGCGCGTCTCTCTACGCAACCGGAAGGTCATTACAATCATTTGTGCAATACTGTACCTGAACTACTGGTACTCCAACAAGCTTAAGTTGGAGGGCATTGCAGTCAGCATATCGAATAGATTGCCCTACAGTTTTAGCTTGTCCGAGTACTAGGGAGCACTCACGAAAACCTGAATGCTTTCTGTATCTGTTCCGGCGAATTCCGTGCTGACCGACAGAGTATAGGTAAATTCTCCGGGAACTGCTGCCAGATCTTCATACGTGCCGGGACTGGTCACATCGGCTCCGCCAAAGAGAGCGGTCACAGTGCCGTCCGGGTTGGTACGGTTCAATTTTGCCGAGACAACATCCTGAGTAGAGAAAGCCCATTCCAAAATAATCACCTCACCCTGTGCAACAACAGAGGCAGGACCTGTAAAGTATTCGATCGAGGGAGCGGCTGGTGTTGGCTGCGGTCCGGGAGAGGAAGGAACGACGATCTCGACCCAGACGCGCGTCCCAAATGGGACGTTTTGTCCGTTCACCATCTGCCACAAGCCTGCGTAGCTGCCCGGGTGATTCGGGGCAGTCATGCGGATGCTCATATCATAGGTCTGCCCTCGGGCTACAGAGCCATTGATCGGCTGCGGCTGACCACCCATCGAGTCGCCCTGTACGAATACGAATTTATAGGAGCTGTCCCAGGTACACGTCCCGGTGTTTTTGATCCTCCAAACTTTGTCGAACGTCTGGCCCGGGTTCATAAATGTTCCATCTGGAACAGTCATATCTGCCACAAAGGTCATGGAGTCACAAACAACAACAGGCTGGGGTGTAACATTCGAGGGAGGAACGGTAGGCAGAGGACCAGTGCCAGCTGTAATCCCGAGATACTGTTCGGCAAGCCTGCCCATCGTCCCATCCGTCTGGATCAGGTTCAAGGCCTCATTCACTTTCGCCAGCAGTGTTGGCGATCCCTTTGCCATGGCGATGGCAAGAGATTGCGGATTCAGAGATTCACCACTCAGCTCGACACCCCCGGCACTGACGAATTCATCGGCGGGCAGGGCACCCATCACGACGACATCCAGGTAACCCGCCTTCAGATCGTTGACCGCATGTTCCGGTTCCTGATACGCAAATATTTTATCCCCGGGCATCAGGCCGGTATCGATCAGGTTTTGTTTCACCCACTGTTCATAAGTTGTCCCGCGCTGCACGCCGATACGGTAGGTAGCCAGCTGGTCGGGCGCGGTGATCCTGATGCCCGACCCCTGGCGCGACAATACTGAGGTTTTGTCACTAAAGTAAACGTTGGAAAAATCGACGTTTGCCTGCCGTTCAGGTGTGACCGATATGGCAGCGATGGCTGAGTCGACCTGACCGGCCTGGACGGTGGAAATCAGTGTCTCGAAGGGCAGATCCACGAATTCAACCTGGAGCCCGAGCCGGGTACCCACTTCACGGGCAAGCGCAATATCGAAGCCGGTGGGCTGGTTGTTTTGATCGTAGGAGTCGAACGGCGGGTAATCCAGGGAGGAGCCGAATCTGATCTTGCCCGCGGCAGACACTCGATCCCAAACCGGGTCAGCGCTGACTGTGGGAGTCGGCGGCAGTGGGGCTGCCGTCGGCGCGGGAGCGCAGGCCCCAGCTACAATCGCGATCAATAGAAACACGAACAGGACGGGTTTTGCTTTCATACATTTTCTCCTTCTACAATCTACAATGAGTCTCTCTCTGGGGTAATCTCAGATTGAGCTTGGATGGTCCGCAGTGCAGCTTAAGCGACATTCTGCGATAACGTCACTTCCGTGACGCAGCGGCAGCAGAAAAAATTATAGCAAAGGGAAAATTCCGAGGAACAGGGTAATTTGTTGAAGTTCTCTGAAACGGATAGGGCATCTTTTCGGGCACAGAAATTCGGCAGTGATTCGAGGAAAATACCCCCTTTCTGTCCTTAAAGAGTACAAAAGCCTGTCTGGAACGAGTATTTTGTTGAGCATCCCGGGCTTTAAGACGGCAGATACTCAACAAAAAGTTCCAGTTTTATGAGTCCATCATCCAGACATATAAGTTTTTAGGACCGTGGACTCCCAGGGTCACAGTGAGCTCGATATCCGCTGTGCGGCTGGGGCCGGTAATAAAAACGAGATAATGATGGTCTTTTGCTTCGGCAAAGACCTGATGCATATCGGCGCGCAGCATCTCGGGTCTGACGATTGCCAGATGGATACGAGGCAGCAGCGAGACAGCGCGCGGTTTTTCAGCGGAGGAATGCAGGACAAGCGTTCCTGTTTCAGGCAGCAGATAATCGGCTTCAGTGATACCCAGGTCACAGAGAGCCATTTCGTGTTTGCTGGCACCTGGAGAGACAAGATCCAGACCAAGCGAGTTGAGTATTTTGGCAATGCCCAGCTGCCGGAGATAAGGTGTTTCCCAGACCGTTGCCTTGAGGATATTTTGTTCGGTGACGAGAGTCTCCAGGGCAGAGTCCATATCCGCTGGAGAGAGGCGCTGACTGACACCGGAAAGTTTTTTGACCTCGTCCAGGAAACGCTCAACTTCAGAATCCAAAGCGTCGGGTTGGCGAGAGTCATAAATAACGGGACGCGGAGGAAGCGGGGCCTGATCGGTTCGCCCCAAAGAACGACGTACGTTTTCAATCACGGGATGGGTCATCTCAGTGATTCCTTCCCCTTGTCAGAGTGCACATTTCTCCACCAGCTTCTAAAACCGGCAGTGAATGGCGGCAGCGGACGGATTTTTGTCCAACGGCTGAAAGGATAAGGCGCGCTGGAAATCCAGCTGCCGCGCTGGAAGGCAGCCATGAGAGCGGGCAGAATGCGCGTGCCAAGCCGGTAGAGCCAATTTTGTGAAAGTGCAATCGAAGTGAGGCCAGCGGCAGCGCGGAGGGGCGCGGAAAGAGTCGCTTCTGTAAATTCATCTCCCTGTGCCACGCGGCGGCGCAGGTGTCGAAGAATGGTCGGGATGGGTATTTTGACCGGACAGACATCCGCACACGCGCCGCACAGCGTCGAAGCAAACGGAAGCTCGCGGGCGGTCTGTGTGCCAAGCATCTGCGGTGAAAGGATCGCGCCAATCGGTCCGGAAATGAACCAGCCGTATGCGAAGCCGCCGACGTTTTTATACACAGGACAAACATTGGCACAGGCACCACAGCGGATGCATTTGAAGACTTCGCGGCCGACCGGATCCTTCAACACATCCGAGCGGCCATTATCAAGGAGCACAAGATGGAATTCCTTCGGACCGAACTCACCCTCCTGACGCCGCGGGCCTGTAATGAACTGGGTATAGGTGGAAAGCTTTTGCCCGGTGGCAGAACGCGCCAGCAGCTTGAGAAAGACAGTGAGCGATTCCCAATCGGGAACGACTTTATCGATACCAACGACGGCAACATGCAGGTCAGGCATCGTCGTGCACATGCGGCCATTGCCTTCATTGGTGACCAGGACAAGCGTCCCTGTTTCAGCGACCAGGAAGTTTCCGCCCGAGATTCCCATTTCAGCGTTCAAAAACTTTTCCCGCAGCACTTCGCGGGCAATACGGGCGAGTTCCAGAGCGTCAGTCGGCGCGTGAATATTGAGCTTCTCACTGAAGAGTGCAGCAATCTCTTCTTTTTTGAGGTGCACTGCCGGGACGATAATGTGTGAGGGACCTGTGCCTGCCAACTGGATGATATATTCGCCCAGATCCGTTTCGACGGCTTCAATGCCAGCCTGCTCAAGTGCACGGTTCAAGCCAATCTCTTCGGTTGCCATGGACTTTGATTTGACGACCGTTTTGACGTTGTGTGCTTTAGCGATTTGCAGCACGATCCGGTTTGCGTCCTCAGCTGATTCAGCCCAGTGGACATGTCCACCAGCGGTCTTCACCTTCTCCTCCAACTGCGCGAGATACACATCCATGTTCTCGATGGTGTGCAGGCGGATCTCCGAACCGATCTGTCGCAGCTCCTCCCACTGAGGCAGCTCTGCCACCCGCGCCGCGCGTCCGCGTACAAAACGATCCGTCGCCTGCTGCACAGCAGATGGAATGCTGGCGGGGACGTGTTCGCTATATTCCTCGAAGTTGATGTAGATTGGGGTTTCAGTCATATTACCGCGGAACGTTTGAGTCCGTGTTTGCCAATAAATCAATCAGGTGCATGGCGCGGATGTTTGAACCTGCCTTGTGCAGCCCTCCTGCGATGTTCATCAGACAGCCCGGCTCGCACATCACAACCGTATCTGCACCGCTGGCGAGAATATCGTTGACCTTATGCTTCATCATGGCGCGGCTGACTTCGGGAAATGTCACAGTAAACGAGCCTCCAAAGCCACAACACGTTTCTTCCTCTTTCAGAGGCACGAACTCCAAACCTTTTATGGCGTGGAGCAGCGTCTTTGCTTCATTTTTGAGTCCCATCTCGCGCAGATAATGACAGGTCGCATGATAGGTCACCTTGTGAGGATAGACCGCACCCACGTCCGTGACCTTCAGCACATTGACCAGATATTCGGTGAATTCAAACGTCCGCGAGGCAATGTCTACGGCAAGAGCATGTTCAGATGTACCCTCCTTGAACAACGAAGGATAATGATGTTTCACCATGCTCACGCATGAGCCCGATGGTGCGACGATCGGCGCATTGCTTTTATCGAAGGCGTCCAAGAAATTCAAAGCGACAGGACGTGTCTTCTCTTCAAACCCATTATTGAAAAGCGGTTGTCCGCAGCAGGTTTGCTGGGGAGGAAAGACCAAGTCCACGCCGAGGCGTTCCAGGATGCGGGTTATGTTCTGCAGGGTCGCCGTATAGAACTGGTCGCCCAGGCAGGTGATGAACAGTTGGGCTGTTGGCATGAACACCCTTACCTTAACCCTCTCCTAATAAGGAGAGGAAGACTATCGCAGGAAGGCTTCATGTAAACCACCGTCCACGTGGATGATCTGCCCGGTCGTCTTCCCGAATTTATTGCTGCTCAACAGGTACGCCACTTCTGCCTGGTCGGCGAGCGTAATCGGCGATTTCGTCAAGGTGCGTTGAGCATAGAAAGCGGCCAGCTTCTCACGTAACACCTCTGTGGATTCACTCTCATCGAATGGAATGTTGTACTTGGTGAGCGAACTGATTACACGGTCACGCGGGAACATACTGCTGCCTTCGACCACGGTCGCGGGCGCCAGTCCATTGACGCGCACCAGGGGAGCAAGTTCAATCGCAAGCTCCCGCACCAGATGATTGGCCGCCGCTTTGCTGGTGTCATACGCAAACGAGCCTTTCTTGGCAACCGCGGCATTGGCACTGGTCGTGACTACGAGACTCGTCTTCAAGCCCTGAGCCTGCCAGATTTTTTTGGCCTCATCCGCTACCAGGTACGGACCCGTGACATTAATGGCATATGTCAACGACCATTTGTCGTCGGGGATGTATCCCTGTTTGTCGGGCGGAACGAAGATCCCCGCTGTGATGATGATATTGTCGATACCGCCATACGCCAGGACCACATTCGCAAACATGGAGCGTATGCTCTCGCGATCTGTGATGTTCACACCGAGCCCGATCGCAGGTCCCCAGCCGGAGATGCCGGTCCCCGCCACCCCAATGCCGACGCCGTACAGGTCCACCAGCTCCTGAGCGGATGCGCGTGCCGCCTCGTCCGACAGATCGGCGCAGACCACCTGGGCTCCTTCTTTGGCTATGCGCTGTGCAGTGGCTTTGCCAATACCGCTGCCCGCGCCGATCACCACGACGACATTGCGGGCGAATTCTTTTTCGGGGGGCATACGTTTCAATTTCGCCTCCTCCAGCAGCCAGTATTCGATGTCAAACGCTTCCTGACGCGGCAGGCCTTGATACTCGCTGATCGCCTCCGAGCCGCGCATCACTTCAATTGCCAGCGAGTAGAACTCGGCAGTAACCCGGCTCTCGCTTTTGTTCTTCCCCCAGGCAATCAACCCCAACCCGGGGATCAAAATGACCGTTGGATTCGGGTCACGCATGGCTGGTGAATCGGGATGCTTACAGGCTTCGTAATAAGCGATATAGTCGCTGCGATACCTGACCAGACCCGCGTCGAGTTTCTCGATCAGACTCTCCACCGATTCACCCTGGGGATTCCAATCCACATACAACGGTTTGATCTTCGTCCGCAGGAAATGGTCCGGGCAGGAGGTGCCAATCTCTACGAGGCGCGGCGCGTCCACGCTGTTCACAAATTGCAGCACATTTTCTGTACTATGAACTGTTCCAATAAAGCGTTGTGCCTGGGAAACTTTGCCGCGTAACACGGGCAAGATTTTGACCAGGATTTCGTTGCGAGCCCTCTCATCCAAAGATTGGAATTTTTGCCCGCCAAAGGTTTGATCACCTTTGTCGTATTGCTCGATGTAACGTGCTGCTTTCTCGATGAGCGAAAGCGTTCGTTCATAGCAGGCTTTATCATCATCTGCCCAGTTGATCAGGCCATGCTGCCCCATCACCAGACCTTTCAACTCCGGGTCCTGCCTCAATTTATCTCGCATCGCCAGTCCAAGGTCGAAACCGGGCCTCTGCCAGGGAACCCAGCCGACATCCTCTTCGAAGATTTCCTGGGTGAGACGTTCCTGATCTTTACTGGCAGCAATCGCGATCACAGAAATGGGATGCATGTGATCCACGTGACGGAAGGGGATCAAGCCATGCAGAGGTGTGTCAATCGAGCTCGCCGCAGGGTTCAAGCCGAATGTAGTGTGTCGATACATATCCACCATGGCATCCTCCATCTCGGTCTTGACTCCCCTGACTTCAGCCCTGTTATAGATATTCTCCAGCGAGAGGAATTTATCCATGTACAGGGAAGCAAAGTTGGCGCGAGTCGACGTACGCAGATCTCCGCCCGAGCCTTTGACCCACAGAACATCAATCTCCTCGCCGCTCAAGGGATCGGTCATTTTGATTTTCGAGGATGTGTTTCCGCCCCCGGTGTTCGTGATGCGCTGGTCGGACCCAAGTATATTGCTGCGGTAGCGCAAACGCTCCACAGGGTCCAGTTGATCCGCGACATGATCATCCCAGAGGTAATTGACATGTTGAAATTCAGATAATCCCATGACTTTGTTCTCCACGTGCTGGTTTCATTGGCGGTTGACCAATTCCCTCTGTTCATACTCTTTGATGACCTTCATAAATTTCATCCCGACCGGGACATTTTTCCGCAGACAGTATGCATCCCAGACCGTGCTAAACGGCATGGATTTGAGCTCTTCCAGCAGGGCCAGGCGGCTGGAGAAATCCCCGTCGTTTTCGTACTGTTTGAGCAAATCGCGCGGCTCGAGCAATGCCATCAGCAGGGCGCGCAGGGTGTTGCGTGCCCCGATCGTCCAGGCCGCGACGCGGTTGATGCTGGCGTCGAAGTAATCAAGCCCGATGTGAATCCGCTCGAGACCGTCATTGCGGACAATCTCCTGGGTGATTGCCTGCAGATCGTCGTTGAACGTAACCACGTGGTCACTGTCCCAGCGCACGCCGCGGCTGACGTGTAAAAGGAGCTGGTCAAGATACAGCAGGAGCGCGGAGATCTTATCGGCGATCGTCTCCGTTGGGTGGAAGTGGCCGGCATCGAGCGTCAGCAGGATTCTGCGGCTGAGGGCATAGGCGAGATAGAACTCCATCGAACCGACGACATAACTCTCCGAACCAATACCAAACAGCTTGGGCTCCACCGCATCCAGGTTGTAGCGCGGATCGATCGCTTCTGCCAGGACCGCGTCCAGGGAGCTGCACAGCCGTTCGCGCGGCGTGCGGCGGTCGGCAGGGCTGTCCTTGTATCCATCGGGGACCCAGATATTGGTCACGGACGGCGTTCCCAATTCCTTCCCAAAATATTCGCCGATCCTTCGGCTGGCGATGCAATGCTCGATCCAGAACTGGCGAATGCCTTCATCGGGGTGAGCCAGAGTGAAGCCATCTGCCGATTTGGGATGCGAGAAACAGGTTGGGTTGAAGTCGATCCCGTGGCCTCTGGCTTTCGCCCAATCTTTCCAGGCGGAGAAGTGACGCGGCTCAATGGAGTTACGTTCCACTTTTTCACTTGCTTCAAGATAAATGGCATGGAGATTCAATCGATGAGCACCTGGCAGAAGACCGTACACAACATCGAGATCGCTGCGCAGGTCCTCCGCAGTACGCGCCTTGCCCGGATAGTTTCCCGTAGCCGCGATGCCGCCCGTTAAATCACCACCAGGGTTTTCAAACCCACCAACATCATCACCCTGCCAGCAGTGCAGGCTGATGGATACCTGTTCGAGGCGCGCCAGTGCCTTTTCTGTATCGACCCCCAGCTCCGCATAGCGCTCTTTCGCTAAAGTATATGCATCCTGAATCTTTGACTCTGAAATGGTCATGTTTACCTCTAAAGAATTGCCTGCTGTACGTTGAATGTCCTGCAGATCGAATGGATCTCATCCACACTCAAACCCTCGCCGATCTCGCCCACGCACAGGTTCAAGTACTCATACTTCGCAGCCGTCTCTGCATACTCGACCCGGTCTGCGGCGCGCTTGACCGTGACGTCGGAACGAGCCATCACGCCGTGCTTTGCCCAGATGACGATGCGGTGTGTCCGCAAGGACTCCAGGGTTGCCTCCATTAACTCTGGCGAACTGGGGATGCAGAAGGGCACAAAGCCGATTCCTTCAGGGAGGTTGACGATCGTCTCCGGCTGCAAGCGCAGGAGATGGGTATTGAGATAGTGCTCATCCTGATAACGGTGAATGTGGCTCAGGTAGGTAAGATGCGGAGGCTGGGCATGGATGACCGCATGGAAATTCGTTTTGCTCGAAAGGATCTGTTCATAGTGCACAGCCAGGTGTGAATTGAATTCACTCGTCAGGCGTTCAAAACGGCGCTGATGCGAAGTAAATAGTTTCCCTGTCCGTCCGCCTTCGTTCACAAGAATACATCCAACGCTGGCGACCGGCTCATCCATAATCTCGCGCAGGCGGCGGCCCGAACCGGTGACGAGGAAGGTCGCGCCGGCCAATTCCGGGACAGGCTGCGGGAGTTCCACTTCATCCATCAATGGAAAGCGGGTACGCAATTCCACCGGCCAACCCAAACACACGGAAATATTTCCGGCGGCCCCTTCGCTGGCTTCAATCTCAGAAAGCCGTTGACCGGCTTCTCCCATCATATCGAGCAAATCATCTAAGTCTGGATACGGTTCCTGCAACATCAGTTCATCACTCTCTTCAAGCGGGAATATGCTTCCTCCCAACCTGCAGTATTTTTAGGCTCATAAACTTCCGGTGTAAAAGACTGGCGAACCACCTGTCGCGCCTCTGTCAGGGAGTCCAGGTGCTTCAACCCAACGGCTTGCATCAGGACGTTGCCAATGGCGGTCGCCTCTACGGGGCCGGTGATCACGGTACGGCGCGCCGCATCCGCTGTGAATTGATTCAGCAAACGGTTTTTTGTCCCGCCGCCGATGATGTGAATCGGGTCGAATCGCTTTCCTGCCAGCTCTTCGAGTCGTTCCAGCACAAGACGATATTTCAAGGCAAGACTTTCCAACGCAACACGGAGAATTTGACCTTTTGTCTGCGGTACTGTCTGGTCTGTTTCTGTGCAATAGGCGCGAATCCGCTCAGACATATCCCCTGGATGTAAAAAACGATCGTCGTCCGGATCGATCACAGCCAGAAATGGTTTCGCCTCCGCAGCCAGACGGGCGATCTCATCGTAGGCCAGGTCCTCGCCCTGGTATGCCCATGTCCGTTTGCACTCCTGGATGAGCCATAGACCCATGATATTTTTTGATAACCGCCATGTCCCACAGACGCCGCCCTCATTCGTGAAGTTATATTCCAGGGCTTTGTCATTCACACAGGGTTCACGCACTTCGGCACCCAGAATGGACCATGTTCCCGAGCTGAGCCAGGCGAAGTCCTGATTCTGGGCTGGGACGGCAACCACCGCGGAACCCGTATCGTGACAGGCAGGGACAACGACTCGAGCTCCGCCCGCGCCGGTCTCTTCGGCAAGGCGCGGGAGCAGACCGCCGATCACGGTCCCAGGCTCGGTGACTGGCAGGAAGAGGTGCGAAGGGATATTCATGGCATTCAGGACGGGAGCCGCCCAGGCGCGTTTACGCGGGTCAAAACACTGCGTGGTGGTGGCGTTCGTGAATTCGTTTGCGATCTCACCACTCAACCAGTAGTTGAAGAGATCAGGAATCGTCACAAAAGTCTTGGCGATCGCGAACAAAGGAGAGTTTTGCAGTGACATTGCCAGCAGCTGATACAGAGTATTGATCTGCATGAACTGGATGCCGGTATTGGCAAAGATCTCCGCCCGCGGCATGCGCCGGAACGCTTCCTCCAGCATTCCAGCGGTGCGGTGATCGCGATAATGAAATGGATTCGACAATAACGCGCCCTGCCCATCGAGCAGGGCAAAATCTACCCCCCAGGTATCCAGCCCAATACTATCCAGGCTCTCCTCGAACTTCGAGGCAGAGATCCCGACCCCGGCTTTGATCTCCGACCACAGACGCAGGACATCCCACTGCAGCCCATCTGGCAAACGAACGGAAGCGTTGGCAAAACGATGTGTTTCAGTGAGCGAAAGGCGGCCATCCTCCAGGCTGCCAACGATGGTCCGTCCGCTTTCAGCCCCTAGATCAACCGCCAGATAATTGCGAGTGCCCGTCATGATTAATCCAGATGAAAATATTCTTCCAGCTTAACGAACGTTTCATCGGGACGCGCATCAGCGTCCATGAATGAGGACATAAATTCCTGCCAGCGCGTGTTCACTTCTTTCCCAGCCATTTTTGCCTGGGCGGCCGTCAGGTCTTCCTCAGTTTCAAAATAACCAAAAATCAAACCGTCATCGCGCATAAATAATGTGTAATTGTGCCAGCCAGTTTCGCGCAACGCGTCCAGCATTTCAGGCCAGACAGATTTATGCTGTTCTTTATATTCTGCCAGGCGATCCGGCCGGACCTTGAACTGAAAACCTACACGTTTCATATGCTTTGGATGTGCCCGGTAAACCTGTGATGAGCTAAGCGCGCCGGTCATTCACTCAAATTTACTTTCTGCTGTACGAACAGACTTGAAAAACGATAAGAGCCGGATTCGAGGCGATAGGCTGCAAACCCATTTTCCATACGCAAAAAGGTCACACCTTCTGAATTATGCACAGAGTGCCCACTCTCA
>DATFET010000207.1:0-5218 GCA_035250835.1 Anaerolineales bacterium | reverse complement strand
TAACCATGAACGGTCTCGGCAGCAGGTGCGTGGTGCCATCTACCGTCACCTGCCGTTCCTCCATGGCCTCCAGCAGGGAAGCCTGGGTCTTGGGTGTGGCGCGGTTGACTTCGTCTGCCAGGATGATCTGCCCCATGATGGGACCTGGACGGAACTCGAATTCACGCGTTTGCTGGTTAAAGATCGATACGCCCGTCACATCGCTTGGCAGCATGTCCGGCGTGAACTGAATACGGTTGAATGTGCAGTCCAGCGAACGGGCAAGACTGCGCGCAAGCACGGTCTTGCCCACCCCCGGCACGTCTTCGATCAATACGTGTCCCTGGCACAACAGACCAATCACGACCAATTCCACGGACTGGTACTTCCCCACGATTACCTTTTCGAGATTGTTGATGATCCCTTCGCCAAACTGCTTGAGGTCGGTCATGAAAATGGGTTCCTTTCCCGTATTTTCTCCAGATACTACTCAGGTACCGCCCTGATTGTACGAGCAATCGAAATGTTGGGCAAGTGAATTATCCCCCTCCGCAGAGGGGAATGATTTTCATGAATGGGGTGGGCAGGTTTTTAATTTGGAAGGTAAGTAGGGTCGAATATGGAAGATACCGTATCTCTTTCGACCGTTCAGCCAGCCAGGGCCTTCAAGCGTGCCAGTCGCTGCGGATCATTCATCACCAGTGATCCGTCCTGCGAGAGGACATCATACGCCTCGGAAAAGTATGGACACGCCTCATCGGAACGGTCCAGAGCCAGCAGACATTCCCCGATCTCTTCATATACATAACCATCTTTTTTACCCACTGCGTCGAACTCCTTCAATAATTCCATTTGGCTGGAGAGCGCCTCGTCGAAACGGTTCAGCGACCGTAAAGCACGCGCCACACACCAGACGGCGACCCGTACCTCGCTGGCGCTGCCCTTCGACCTTTGCCAGGTTTCTGCCTTCCTGAACATTTCCAGGGCTGATGTGTAGTCTCCCGCCTCGTGGTACGACCAGCCGCTGTTGTTATACAGCGAGCCCAGCCAGTTACGCGCCTTTTCATTTTTGGAGCGCTCGGCGAATCGAATCGCCTGTGAATTCAAAGCCAGGCTCTGTCCCGTCGGCGCGACAATCGCCAGCATGTGCAGTGCATCCACTGAGTAAAAATCTTCTGCGATCTGTCTGGCTGTAGCCAGGGCCTGCTCAAACAATGGACGGGCTTGCTCGGGAAAGCCGCACGAATTGAACACTCTGCCCCGCTCGAGGAGATAGCGGATCCTGGGGCGCGACGGGGCCTCATCCAGCCTGCGTTCCACCTGGTTCAGGGTTTGATGGGCGTGGTCGTATTTATGCTGAAGACCCTGCGCCCGGGCGATCTGGGTCAGCAGCTCCAGGAAGGCCGGTTCATTCTCCGGGATCTGCAGGAGAATCTCGCGGAAGCGCATCTCGGTGCGATCGGGGTGGGCATAATCCCAGAATGAATCGAAATCAGGACGGCTCTGATACAACATGATGGCCCTCCTCAGCTGATCTTTCCTCCATGGTCATCACATCGGAAGAGAAGAAACCAAATATTCCCATCAGCGTACAGGACACGCCTGCCACCAGGAACCAGAGCTGCATGCCGAACGCATCCGCGAACGGACCTGCGATCATCAATGCCAGCGGCGACACGAGCATTGCAGCACTGAGGATGAAGGCAAATACTCTCCCCTGCATTTCAGGCACGATACTTGCTTGAAGCGTGGCTCCATAAGAGCCATTGATGATCGGCAGGAGGAGTCCAACGATAAAATTTGAGACCAGTCCCACCCAGAACAGGTTTGGAGGTACGATGCCAACAATCACCGTGCTCAACCCCATGAGCACCAATCCAAGCTGGGCGGTAACTACCTTTCGTTTGAAGCCGCCCCATGCGCCGAGGATGAGTCCGCCAAGGACTGTCCCCACTGCGAAAGATGAGAGCCACCAGCCGAGCTCAGCTGCGCCTCCCTGGAAATGGTTCCTGACAAGCAGCGGCGTGAGCGGCTCCGTTGCGCTGTAAAAGAAATTGATCACCATCACAAGACCCAGCAGAATGACCAAACCGCGCCAGGCAGCAACATAGCGGAACCCGGCCGCGAAGTCCTGCCAGAACGTGCTCGGGGTCTTCGAGCTGCGCTCAGGCTGGGGAATGCGAATGAAGGCCAGGATCAGGATCGCGATGAGAGCCGTCCCCACATCGATCCCCAATATCCCCTGCATGGGCAGGACGGCGAGCAGGTATGCGCCAAGAGGAGCCGAGAGGATGTTCACAGCCCCCTGTAATGCCTGGTTGAATCCCTGCACCCGCGCCAGGTGTTCCTTCGGGACGAGCAGCACAATCGAGGCACCGAATGCTGATTGGTGGAAGCCGCCTGCCACCGCGCGGACCAGTAAAACAATATAGATCTGCCAGATCTGAACAATACCCAGAGCAAACAGGATTGCAAGAGAAATTGTAGCGACGGCAACTATTGCATCCGCCGCGATCAGGATCAGACGACGGTTTCCACGGTCCACCCACGTGCCGATAGACGGTGACAGCACAACCTGAGGAAGCAAGCCCATCATGGAGGCAATAGCAAGGGATGTAGCCGAATTGGTCTCCTGGGTGATATACCAGATGATCGCGAACTGAACCAGCTGGCTTCCCAGAAGTGAAAGCGCCTGCCCGGTCCAGAGCGTGAAAAAACGGGCGGCCCAGCCTCTTTCACTCTGCGGCGGAGATTGTGTCATGATCTGCGGTCCTTTTCAACACCTGCAAATTGAAGGACTGTGTCTGATACCATCGTCCTATGCTGCCAAGACAGACAGTCATGAAAAAGTCTAACATGGAAGGCGAAATCAATCACCCTTCTCCAGAAGTATCTTATTCTGAATATCCCGAAGTTAGAGGTTATATTTTAGCCATCTGACAGTTTAAATTTTCAATCGAGCGCCCACTTCGTTCGCGTTGAGCGGAGGGACAGTGTTTGCCTGTCCCGCAGACGAAACGCAGTTTATGGTTACGTGATTAGCACATCTCAGCGCGCTTCGTCTACCACTTCGACTTCGCTCAGTGTCCGCTCAGCGCGGAATAACCCTTTATCGCGCTGATATCATGCCCGAAGGGTAGCGGAGTGCGTAGCACCCAGACGAAGCGCGGTTTATGGTTCCCTGATTTACACATTTCAATGCGCTTCGTCTACGGTCTTCGACGGGACGTCTCAGCCTCTCTGCTCAGCGCGAGATTTGGGCGGATTACGTGAACCCTTTACTTTCGGGGGCTGTCGTTACCTTTTTGGTTGATGTAGTTTTCGCCAACCCCGGCAATCTTCGAACTAAAGTAATTATCCCCGTTGTGGAGCGCACGGACGGCATCGACAAGCTCCTGGCCCGCTGAATCCTTGAGGACAAAGCCAGCCGCTCCTGCCTTTAAGGCATGGCGGACATGCTCGGCGGTATGAAATATCGTAAGCATCAGGATGCGAGTATCGGTACAGATCGTGCAGATGCGTCTGGCCGCTTCGATCCCATCCATGCGCGGCATTGAAATATCCAGCACGGCAATATCCGGGCACAGGCGCATGGCTTGCTCGACGGCTTCCTGCCCATCTGCTGCCGTCGCCATCACTTTAATATCTCCCTGGGCTTCGAGCAAATAGCACAGAGCATCCCGTATCAGTGTATGGTCATCGGCAAGAATGACTGTGATCATCGGTGACTTTTTTCAGAATGAACTTAATCCTCATATTGAAATACGAAATAAACTCGTTTCGCGTACTCTGAAGGCGTCTTCCTATAGTAAGGGCAGCGCCAAGCCGTCGACTGTACGTATTCAATTCAGGACTGGCATCTTTGAGTCTTGTCTGTATTGTGCCCCAGCCAGATTGTCCACCCTGTTCAAGTCTCCCCTGCTTTTCGGCGGAATTGTGCGACGATCCCCTCATTCTACTAAAAACAGTATTACACCTGTTCAATGGATTTATATGAGACTATTTTAATTTTACCCTAAAGTTTGGTTGACTCAAATCCAGATTCTCTGTATACTCCTGAAAGCGCTTTCAGAAAGCGCTTTCAAAACCACCTTTTATGACACCCAAAAGTCAACCCCCTACGATAGCAGATGTTGCCCGCCATGCAGAGGTATCCATTGCGACGGTGAGCCGCGTGCTGAACGGAACGACGCCTGTCCAGCCCGAAAAAGCAGACCGCGTGCGCCTGGCGATGGAAGAACTGCAATTCGTGCCGCGCCATGCGGCGCGCGTGCTGGCCAGTAAACGGACCCATACCATCGGCCTGCTCCTGCCCGAGATCAGCGGCGAGTTCTTCTCACCGATGCTAAAAGGGGTTGAAGCGGGTGCGCATGAGGCCGGCTACGATCTTCTCGTCCACTCCACTCAACGGGTGGAACCCACCCGTCGAAGGCTTGGCGAACACAACACCGATGGATTGCTGGTCTTCACCAACAGTCTCGCTCCGCGTGAGCTGCAACGGCTGCACTCGCTCAATTTCCCCATGGTGCTCCTGCACCAGACCCCGCCCAATTCCCTGAACATCCCGGTCATCGCCATCGAGAATAAGGATGGCGCGGCCATGTTGATCCGTCACCTGATCGAGGCGCATGGGCGGCGCCGGATCGTTTACCTGCGCGGACCCGAAGGACACGAGGACTCGGTCTGGCGGGAACGTGGGTATCGTGAAGCGCTCGAATCATGCTACGTCGAATTCGATCCTGACCTGATCGCCTCAGGTGGTTTCGACGATGATGAAGCCTTCTCCGCGGTTCAACAGCTCATGGCAACAGGACTCGACTTCGATGCAGTCTTTGCCGGTGACGATGATGCCGCCCTCGGTGTCATACGCGCACTGAGATTGGCGGGACGGCTCGTCCCGCAGGATGTCTCTGTCGTGGGATTCGACGACGTTCCCTTCGCCCGCTACCTCTCCCCCGCGCTGACAACAGTACGCGCACCGATCGAAGAGGTCGGGCGCGAAGCCATTCGCCAGCTGGTGCGCCTGATGAACGGTGAAAAGGCTCAGGCTTTGACCCTGATGCGCACCGAGCTGATCATCCGTGAGTCATGCGGTTGTCTATCATCCAACCCAAATGTACAGGAAGTTGCCCGGTCATCCGTGAGGAGGTGAAGCCCAAAGATCAAACTTGTTCGTGAGCGTCAACATCAACCATCAATTCCTCGGAGGAGCAAATGAAAAAAAACCTGTTCAATCTTA
>DATFET010000073.1:0-6384 GCA_035250835.1 Anaerolineales bacterium | reverse complement strand
CCTGAATACTGGAACAGGGCCGTATCGTCGGGTGAAACCTCCACCTGCGGAGCCGGAGATTTCTCATGCTTTTTGAGCAGGTCCTTCATCCAGACATCGCGCTCGTCCAGCGCATCGAGGTGGTGACCTTCCTTTTTTTCTTTCAACAGGCCGAAGAGTAAACCCAATACTGCGGGCAAGGTCTCCTTGATATTCGAGACAATGATCGTCCTGAGTTTGGTCCTTTCACGTACCCTCTGCAGGACATCGTAGAATTTTGTCAGTGTGAACACGATCTCGATGTTTGCATCGCTGACAGGTGTAACGACCTCATCCGGGGGATAGGTTGGGTTGACAGCCACTACAACCCCGCCTGCCTTGAGGATGCCATAATAGGCGATCACGAACTGCGGTGTGTTCGGCATGAAGATCCCCACCCGGTCGCCTTTCTTCACGCCCATCTCGACGAGCGCAGCCGCCATGTGATCCGTCAGCGCATCCATTTCCTTGTACGAAATGACCGCGCCCTTGAATATCGTACAGGCACGGTCCGGATATTTCTTTGCCGCCTCCTGCAAAAAGTAGAACAACGGCGCTTGCGGGTAATTGATTGTTTGTGGAACCCCCTTGTCGTAATGAACCAGCCAGGGACGATTATCCATGAGACCTCCTCCATCAAATCGGTATTTCCAGTATATATAAGGAAGAATTAAAAGTCAACCGACCGATGGTCGTTTTTTGTACCTCTGCCGGCACTAGCTCTCTTCGTTGTCCCTGCTGAAAGAATGTAATGAACCTCGGATATAGGATTCAATTTCATCGACAACTCCCTCCTCGACTTTGAACCAGCGGATATTCGGATCGGACTCCTTGAACCAGTTCGCCTGCCTGCGGACAAAGACTCGCGTTGCGCGTCGGATCTCTACCTTGGCTTGTTCTTCGTTTAACTCACCGTTGAGGACCCGTATACATTCCCGATACCCGATCGCAGACATCGTTGGCAGGGAAGGGGAGTAGCCCTTTGCCAAAAGACTCTCCACTTCGCTCAGCAACCCATTTGTGAACATCATCTCGATCCGCTCATCGACGCGTGCATATAACTCGGCGCGTGGACGCGTCAACCCGATCGTGATGAGGTGATAAGGGGATTTGTCCTGCCCGCGCTGCTCGGAGAATTTTTTGCCTGTTGACAGGATCACTTCCAGAGCGCGGATCGTTCGCCGGTAGTTTCGTGGGTCGATCTTGTCAGCAGCCTGGGGATCTAGACCCCTGAGTTTATCGTGTAGCCAATAAATACCTTTTTCCTCCTTCAGATTTTCCAGTTCCGTCCTCAACCGCACATCTGGCTGAACTTCCGGCGGACTCCAGCCCTGAGTTACTGCACGGATGTATTGTCCGGTACCGCCGACCAGGAACGGCAATTTGCTTCGTGTATGAATATCTCCGATCACCTCGTATGCCATCTTTTGGAATACTGCCAGACTCAGTATCTCATTGGGATTGGCAATATCGATCAGGTGATGTGGAACGCGCTCTTGCTCCTGGCGTGTTGGTTTTGCTGTTCCAATATCCATGCCGCGGTAGAAGAGACGCGAATCTGCGGAGACGATCTCGCCATTCAAGCGTTCTGCGAGTTGTATGGCAAGCTCCGTCTTGCCGACAGCAGTCGGACCGATGACCAGAATAAGAGGTGGTTTATTAGAGTTCATCTACTGATGCTATGTTTTATGTTATCGCATTCTCGAAATGCGTGATCTTCGGTTCAGACCCCTGCTTACCCTCTACCGAGATGACATCGATCTGCCAGTGGTCGAGTCCGTTTTCTGCCGCGTAACACTCTGCACAGGCGAGCATGTGCTCGCGCTTCCTTGCAGTGACGTTATGCTCCGGGAAGAAATTTCTGCTCGAAGTGAGTGTCTTTACTTCGATGAAGAGCGTGATGTCGCCCTGCCTGGCGACAATATCGATCTCGCCGTAAGGAGTCCGCACGTTGCGGGAGAGAATCTCATAGCCATGTTGATTGAGGTAGCCCGCTGCCAGCTCTTCACCCCACTGCCCAATTTTTTGATTATGTTTCATCGAACGAATTCTTTCAAAACAGCCATCAGCCTCTCGTCGAAACTTTGCTTGACCGGTTTGGCGCTATGGTTCAGGCGAGTGTAATGCTTGAGCATGATCTTCGTTGTACGCTCGATATCGTATTGCGCTGAGGCTTCGCGGGCGGCGAGTCCCATCTTTTTTCGCAGATCACTCTCCATGCACAGATAGGTCATTTTGGCAGTAAAGGAGGCAATGTCGTGTGTCGCCAGCAGGCCCGTCTCACAGTCTGAGATGGAATCGCCCACGCCGGGCGACTCAATGCCGAGGACGGGGAGTCCTGTTGCCATGGCTTCGATCACCGACAATGGATGGACTTCCGTGATGGAGGCGGTCACAAATGCATCACACATTGCCAGGTGGGAGGGGAGCCTGTCGTAAGGAATCATTCCTACAAAGCGCACGCGATCGCCAATGCCAAGCTCAGAGGGGAGCGGCTTAAGTTCATCTTCGAATTGCTTCCTCCCCCCGCCCACGATCAACAAATGGACGTTAGGAAGGACTTGTGAGACTCCTGCAAACGAACGGAGCAGGAATTCGAGATTTTTTTCCCGCGCAAGACGTCCCGCATAGACCAGCAGAATATCATGATCGGTGAAGCCGAAGTTGGCCCTTGAGAGTGGCTTTGCATCGTGGAAATTTCGTAAATCCACGCCGTTGGGCACAACTTCGATAGGACTTTCCACTCCAAATTGTCGCAAAACTTTTTCCATGCCGTGTGAAGGCGAAATGACCAGGTCCACTGCATCGCAAAAATCGGGCATGTACGCCTGCAGCAGGCTCTGGCTGACTTCAGTGGGCATCAATGGCATGCGCGCCTGCGCGTACAAATCGTAGCGGGTATGATTGGTGAAGACGATTGGGATTTGGACGCGTCGGCAATAGTTCAACGCCAGGCGTCCGCTAAGAAACGGGTGGTGGACGTGCACCACGTCCATGGTCTGGAGCAGCTTGCGGTTCTCGGTTTTGTAGCGCATGGACAGATAATAGCCGGTGTCTGCCAGGGCGACGCCCGGGCTGCGAACGACGCGGGGCTCGTCATCCCGATAATCAAGATCGCCGAAGGTGAACACATACACTTCGTGCCCTTCATTCTCCAGGGCACGCTTGTTCAGGTCAATATAGTTGGTGATGCCACTGACATACGGCTTGTAGGTGTCCGCCATCATTCCGATTCGCATCTGTCAATCGTATCGGGAAGCAGGAGCGCTGTCAAGACAAGATGGTAGAATCTCTGGCAGGGAGCAGCTTTGGTCAAATTGATTTTACGGAACAAGGAATATGAAGTGAAAGCGGGCATGACCCTCCTCTCGGCTTTGCAGAAGGTGGACATCGTGCCCGAGTCCGTGATCGCGACGCGGGACGGGGAGATGATCCTGGAGGATGAGATCCTGAAGGACGGCGAGGTCATCAAATTGATCGCGGTGATTTCGGGAGGCTCATGTCACTGCGAGGAGCGTTCGCTGCGAGGAAGCAGTCTCCTCGCGAATAAGGAGATTGCTTCGGGCTAGCGCCCTCGCAATGACATAAGTAATATGAAATGTAAGAAATGTGGCGTGAAAGCTTCGGTCAATATGCGGCAGCACAAACTGGCGTTGTGCAAGGAGCATTATCTCGAATGGGTCCCTGAGCAGACTGAGCGCTTCATCAAAAAATATGAGATGTTCAATCACCATGAAAAAATCCTGGTGGCGGTGTCGGGCGGCAAGGACTCGCTTGGCCTGTGGGACATCCTTGTGCGTCTGGGCTATCAGGCGGATGGACTGTATCTCGGTTTGGGGATTGATGGTCGAAGATCCCCTTCAGGGGAAGGAATTAATTACTCACATGAATCGCAGAGACTGACTCAACAGTTTGCAGATGAACACCACCTCAAACTTCATATTGTGGACATCGAAAAGGAATACGGTCAGCCCATCCCGGTCCTGTCGGAAATTTCTCATCGTGGACATGGCAAGCCGTGCGCCGTGTGTGGATTGACAAAGCGCCACGAAATGAACCGCATCGCGCGGGACCTGGGCTACGATGTGCTTGCGACCGGCCACAACCTCGACGACGAGGCAGCTGTACTCTTCGGAAATACACTATCCTGGTCGAGTGATTATTTACTACGCCAGGGACCGGTCCTGGCTGCGTCTGACGGGCTGGCGCGCAAGGTCAAGCCGCTGTTTCGCTTTTATGAGCGCGAGATGACCGCCTACTGTCTGCTGCGCGGTATCGAATATATTTATGAAGAATGTCCTTTTGCAGAGGGAGCGCAGTCCATCTATTATAAGGAACTTCTCAACCAGCTCGAGACAACCCGTCCAGGCGCCAAGCTGACGTTTTATCTGCGGTTCCTCGAAGCCCGCAAACGCGGCGACCTGTTCATCGAACAGAATATTCAGCGCGCTCATCTGCATCCCTGTCCAAAGTGTGGACAGCCCACCTCAACGGAAGATCTCTGTTCATTCTGCAGGATGATCGAGAAAGCCAATCCTGTTTCTGCTTCCTAAAATCAGTAATTCACAAACCAACTGGAAGAAGCCCGTACCCGTATGCTATTCAGGATTTACTGAGTCGAACTCAAAGCGGGGATGTATTATTCTTAGAATATTTGTGCTAAAATCAACCGAGTTCCATTTCTGTGTAATATTCAACATTCGCAAGGAACTTTTGACGATATGGTTGTTTCGATTGAAACCGCTGAACACTATAGCTGGGGTGAGATTTGCGATGGCTGGCATCTTCTCAAACATGAGGATATAAGCGTGATCCAGGAACGCGTCCCGGCTGCAGGAGCAGAAGTGATGCATTATCATGCTGTCGCGCGTCAGTTCTTTTATATTCTCGAAGGCGAGGGGAGGATATTCTTCGAGGACCACGAGGTGGTACTGCACAAAGGCGAGGGGATTGAGATTCCGCCGCAGATCAAACATCAGTTCATGAATCGCTCGAATGCTGACGTGCACTTTCTGGTGATCTCAGTCCCGACTACAAAAGGCGACCGTATCAACGTATGACATCGATTACCATCTCTCAACAAACAGCGCGTCGGTTTATCCTCGGCAAACAGGGACTTTGGCCCGGCCGCCGCTGGAAAGGCATAAGAGGCACAGCCCAGGCCATCCGCGTCTGTGAGGCGGTCCAGCTCGATCCGCTGAATATTTTTGCGCGCAGCCAGGATATCGTTCTGCACAGCCGCGTGCTGGATTACAAGCCAGAGTATCTTTATCAAGTTGCGTATCAGGAGCGCGAGTTCTTCGACTATGGCGGCTGGCTGGCAATGTATCCCGTGTCGAACCTGCCATACTTTCGAGTCCATATGCAAAGACGGGGACATCAGAAGCGCGTCGAGAATTTCGTGCTGTCGAATCCGCAGTTGTTCGAGCAGGTGCGCGCAGAATTACGGACGCGAGGTCCCCTCGGAAATCGTGATTTGGATGGGAACCGGATCGGTGCCTGGAATTATCGCGGCCGCAAGGATACTTCCCTGGCGTTGTTCGATATGTGGCTGTCGGGCGAATTGATGATCCACCACCGCGAGGGCTTCGAGCGTGTGTATGATTTCCGCGAGAACGTTGCACCTAAGGAATTCGACTACATCGTCAGCGATGAAGTGGCAGAGGATTTTTTCGTCCGTAAGAATATTACGTTTTTGGGATTATTCCGCGAAGCTGTGCTGAGGTCTGCGCTGCAATATGACATGCAGCAGACCTATTCCCGCGCGGAGATGAGTCAAAAGGTCGGGGCGTGGATCGAGTCCGGCAAAGCGGAGCGGGTCAAGATCGAGGGGGGACGCGACACTTATCTCGTTCTGGCGGAAGATGTACCAGTCCTGGAGACGCTGGAAAAGGGGAAAGCCCCCAAGTCATGGAAGCCTAAAGATACGACCACGCTGGAGGAAGTCACGTTTCTCTCTCCACTGGATATTGTCAGCGCGCGGGGACGGGCGAAGAGGTTGTTCGATTTTGAGTACAAGTGGGAAGTGTATACGCCCGCGCACCAGCGCCGCTGGGGGTATTATGTCCTGCCGATCCTGTACGGTGAGGATCTGGTGGCGCGGCTCGACCCGAAACTGGACCGCACGACGATGACTCTGTACATCAAGGGCTTCTGGCTCGAAGACGACGCGCCTGTGAAGGATGTCGATTTCGTGAACGCGCTATCGAAGGGATTGATGCGCTTTGCGAAGTTCGTGGAAGCAATCAAGCTGGATGTGAGCGCAATAAAATCTACTGGGTTGAGGAACCAATTGAAGAGGTTGATCGGCAGGCAATTGTCAGTACTCTGACAAGTTCGATTGCAAGTAGTATGAATCAAATCCCC
>DATFET010000203.1:0-7958 GCA_035250835.1 Anaerolineales bacterium | reverse complement strand
TACTAATGGAAACAGATCCCCTGGCATTCTGTTTCAATTGTCTGATTAATTCTGGATCGACAGCTGGAGGATCACCAGATTGGATTAACCCTGCTAGCTTTACACTTTCCACAATCGTTCCACTGGAATTCGCATTCAAGCTGGCATTCTCCGTGCCGGCTTGAGATGCTTGGCCTGCGCCTACTGACGAATTGGCAGAAACGAGTGCGAGGAGCAGGACCAGAAGGAGAGTCAGACGAATTCCTCTACGCAAAGGTTCGTTCATGATAAATCACTCCTCATATGTTTGAACGGATTAGCCTGAAAAAATCACAGTACTCCTCAGTGTATGGTTGACACCTCCTTTCATGCATAAATGGGAACGAAGCTGCAGTGGATGAAAATCTTCGGCGCCTGACTAATCTGCATTCTCGTCAAAGGTTGGGAAGCCCGCCTACTTTTAGCATGCCTATATGATTAAGCCGTTATTTAATAGAATACAATTATCTGATATCTAAATTATAGCATTTCCAGATTCAATTTCAAGTAGGAAATAGGGGCAATTTATTACAAAAGGTTACAGAATTGAATCCCCCGTATTTTCTGTTTGTAGCTGGAAATGTATAACTTCGCGGTTCTATTCAGTTTCCAAGTCAATGTACATGAGATGTTCATCATAGTATTTGCCATCATAAAATACAGCGCGCGGCTCAGTGCCGTAGGTTTTGAACCCGCAGCGCTTGTAACACCGAATCGCCGGCTGGTTGACTGCTGCCACACCTAGTTTAGCAAGGACGATGTTTCTCTCCTTGGCCCAGGTGAGGCAGGAGGTAATAACCTTCTCAGCTAAGTGCAGGCCCCTCCACTCAGGAGTTACATAAACTCCCCAAATCCAGGCACTGTGCCGTGTTTTTGGGGAGCCATTGCGCATAATGCCTGTCATTCCTATCAAATTGCCTTCATGTTCCACCAAGAAGATCGTCGCCTCGTCCGGCTGCATGGTCAGTCTTTCCTGCCAGTAGCTGGGAGGCTGATTTAAATTGTGCTGGTAATCTGCTGCAAAAGCAATAGGACTATCCTGTAGCGCCTCGAGGCGAAGCTCACGATAACCGGCCGCGTCTGCAGGGCTCGCCTCTCGAATTTCTATCGTTCCTCGAGGTGTGATGTGTGACTTGATCATCGGTTACAGTTGAAGCGGGCGAGCGCCTCCTCGAAGAGGCCGGGTGCTGATGCATCGTCGGGGGTGTAGGCTTTCCATGCGAAGACGCGGTCTCCACAGGTCCAGGCGGCTGCGCCGCCAAACGGCAGGGAGGGGGAGGCCGTGGAAGTGATCGGGGTGTACATCACATTCATATCCCGGATCCGCTTCACTTCCAGACTACCAACGCGGGTGTCGGTCTGCGGATCTACAATCATGTCCAGGAGAAACTGCGGATCCTCCGCACCCGGCGCGATCTGCCACATCATCTGAAGAAAGAGGTTGGCATTGAAGGCCGCCAGGATCCCCTGGCTATATGTGCTCGGAGAGCCGATGTTCTGCTGGGCGTTCACATCATAAAATGCCACATCCAAAGGATGACCAATACAAAATTGATATTCGCAAAACAACCCTTTCAGATCGAAGGGTGTGGAGGTAGGAAAGGGAGTGGGTAGGGGAGCAGGCGTATTTGTGGTTATGGATGCAAGTGTGGTTGCGATCGCATCATCAATAGGAACACCGGGTGTGGGAACAGCTCTACTTGGAAAGGAACAGGATGTTAAAAATAGCCCCAGGAAAAGTGCAATTAAAGATCGTCTCATCCGCCGATTATACAATTTTTCGGAACAAATTGTTATTGTGGACGTCTATAAAGGTATAGGAGTGAAAATGAAAATAGCCTTACCTGGTATTTCGATCGTGATCCTGTTGCTGACGGCCTGTTCTACACAGGCACAGCCAACAGATCTTCCCGTGGAGGTTGGAGAGGGAGCCACCGAGGTCAGTGAGAATCCGACCGCTGCAGAGGACGCTGCCATTGCAGCGCTTTCCCAGAATCTGGGAATCCCCGCCGACCAGATCGAGGTCGTTTCTGTCGAAGCTGTGGAATGGCCGGACGCCTGCCTAGGAGTTGTTCAGGAAGGTGTTGCGTGTGCCCAGGTGATGAGCCCGGGTTATAAGATCATCTTGGAAGCAAATGGGAAGCAGGTGGAATATCATACGGATGAGACGGGAGCAGAGATCCTGCCCGCAACTTTGGCGCTGACCTGGAAGCGGGAAGGCGGAATTGCCGGCTTCTGTGATCAACTTACGATTTACCTCTCAGGTGAAGTGCAGGCCAGCAATTGCAAGACTACTCAAATGGTTGAAAGTCCTCTGACAGAAGTGCATTCACCGGAAGAGATTGCTGGAATGAATGAATGGGTTTCAGAATATGGTGTGGTGGAAATAGATGCGTCTGACCCCAAAGGCGTAGCGGATGCTATGACCGTGAATTTGACACTTTACGGATTGGGGACAGAGCAACTTTTATCGCCCGAAGAGGAGAAGATTTTGCTCCAGTTTGCCCAGGACACGTATCAAGAGGTAATGAATCAGTAAAAAGAAGAGCCTGCAATTTTCGCAGGCTCTTTTGATTCGTGAATTTTAGTGCCCGCTACCAGCTGTCTCCGTGCCGTCGAAGATCTCAGGATTCTCGGGTCCTTCGGCGATCAGGAAGCCGGCCAGTCCGCGCTGCAGCCTTGCAAGAGCATGGTCTACCAGGATATAGTTGCCAGGCACTTCCAGACTGAACTCAACCATGGTCGCGCCGCCGGGCGGGACGAGTGTGGTTTGAACGTTGGTCAGGGCCGGGGAGGTCAGTGAGGCCTGATCGTAAACCCGGTCGAAAATCTCGCCGATGACATGGAAGGACGAGGTGAAATTGGGACCACCGACTCCGAAGAAGATTCGAACCGTTTCACCGACATCGGCTTTGAGAGGCTTCTGTTCGGTCAGTCCGCCGACCGCGCCGTTGAAGACAAGGTATTCAGGGTTTTCATCGAGCAGGGCATCCAGGTTTTCGGTGAGCAGGCCGGTCGAACCGAAAGCTTCGTTGGTGTAGATCTCACCCTGCATCACATAAAACTCACGATCCACTTCCGGCAAGCCTTCCTCCGGCTCCACCAGGATCAGACCATACATGCCATTTGCGATATGCTGTGCAACCATGGGGGTGGCGCAGTGGTAGACGTACAGCCCAGGGTTCAGAGCCTTGGCAGTGAACATTGTCTCTTCGCCGGGAGCTGTCTGAGTCATGACGGCACCGCCGCCGGGACCGGTCACTGCGTGAAAGTCGACAGAGTGAGGCATGGTGCTGTTGGTGAGGTTCTTCATGTGGACCTCGATCGTATCGCCGACACGGACTCGGTAAAATGGTCCGGGCACCTGGCCGTTGAAGGTCCAATACTTGAAGGTTGTCCCATCTGCAAGCTGACCTTCGATCTCGACAGCTTCCAGGTTGATCTGTACAGTCTTAGGTTCGCGTACGCTGATCGGGCCAGGGAGGTCAGTCGGGTCACGCACAATGTCCGCGCCTTTGGCAGCCGGGTTATTGACAAGGACCGGCCCACTCGCCGGGACATAATCTGCTCCCGATGCCATTTGTGCAGGTGCTTCGGCAAGTGACTCTCCGGCGGCTTCGAATTTACCTTCCATACCAGCCTGGCGGTGACCGGGCAGGGTGCAGTAGTATGCGAATGTGCCGCCTTTATCTACAGTGAATGAAAGGGTGGTGCTCGATCCTTTTCCAACCACATGCTCAGACGCGGCGTTGAAGTCGGGGAATGCAATGTCATGCTCCGTGCCATCACCGGTCGTCAGGTTGATCTTCACCGTGTCGCCCACATTAGCGCTGAGGGTGGGGTTGTGCACACCGTCAATTCCGCCGCCAACGCCGATATAGACCATCATGCCGTCGATCAGTGCGGTCGTGAGCGAATATTCGACGACTTTGCCTTCGGTGGCTGCTGCCATCTCATTCTGTGCCCCTCCCTGCGAATTGGCACTGGCACATGCGGATGCCAGCATGACAATCAAAGCAAGCAGGCTAAAAAGTTTGATAGAGATTTTCATTGGATGCTCCTTTTAAATTAATCCTTTCCTTTGACACATTTTCCAAATCCCGGATGAGTTCCTGTGGGGAAAGTTCATACACCTCCGCCACCTCCTGAATTGAACAAAATCGCTGCAAAAGACAGCCGATGCAACTGGTGTTCCGCTTCCGAAAGACCGTATAGGTTTGCGGCCATTTTCGTAAAACTTCTTCAACCGTCAATTGCAGGTGGAGAATTTCTGTGTCCATTTGCCCCGAAGATACCCGATTGTGAAAAATTCCTCTTTGCGCTGGCGCAAATAGGAATAAAAAGCACGCGGGATTCGCGTGCCTGGAGGACTCGATCCGGCGCAGCTACTGGTTCAGCTCTTCGGCGATGCGCACCACGCCGTGCGGATTGCGGATCAGGACCCGCTCGCGGCCGGCTTCCACCAGCCCCTGCCTTTCCCACTCTGACAGCACGCGGCTGACCGTGTAAAGCGTTGTCCCGGACATTTCCGCCAGATCCTGCCGCGTGAACAACAATTCGATGCCTTCTTCCTTTTTATTCCCCATCTGGGCTGCCAGGCGCAGCAGTGCACGGGCGATCCGCCGCTCCACCTTTTCGGTGGCCAGCTCACGGTAGCGCTCCTGCATCTCCTGGATGTAGCCCGTCATCAATTTCATCAAGTCAAACGCGATGTGCGGACGCGTCTGCATGAGCTCACGCAGGGTTTCGCTCTTCACCGCCAGCGCCGTGCTGTTTTCCAAAGCCTGGGCGCTGGCGGGGTAGGTGGCTTCCTCGCGGACCGCGCCGAGCGCGCCGAACATCTGCCACTCGGTGATCGTTCGCAAATTGACCTGCTGTCCGGCCGTGTTCGACTGCATGAGCTTTGCACGCCCGGAGATCAGGACGTACAGGTAGGTGGCAGGGTCACCCTGAAAGAAGAAGAATTCCCCTTCCTCAATGGAGCGCTCGATGGCGTGCCCGGCGATCACTTTCAAATCCTCGTCGGTCGCATTTTGGAACACGCTGACCCGGCGTAATTTTATGGGGTCAATGGTCATAAGAGGATTGTACTCCCGTTCGAGCAATCATATCAAATATGAGGTTCTCCAGCCTCCGCGATGAAGAGGGATCAGATTTGGGTATCGATTATGGAAATTCCCAAAGAGCCAAATATGACAATCTTCATACGAAATTATGACATATTCTTATTGACAGGTCATCCGCCTGACAGGTATCATTACCGCTGTACCCATCCCCCCTGGGGGGGGTAGACTGAAATGAACTGATTTTGTCTTTACTGCCAGAGGTCATTATGGAAAACGAAAACACAATCCGAAGACTCAAGACTGTTGAGGGGCATTTACGAGGTGTCATCCGCATGGTGGAGGAGGATGCCTATTGTATCGATGTTATCCGCCAGATCCAGGCTGTGGAAGCGGCTCTGAACAAAGTCAGCTCCAGGATCCTGGAAGACCACCTCAATTCCTGTGTCATCACTGCCATCCAGGGCAATGATCGCAAGGAACGAGAGCGCGTTTTGAAAGAAATCACTGAAGTCTTCGAAATGTCAACAAAGGTCTAATAGCAAATGCTCCAGCTGCCGTCCCTTGCGGAGCATGTCCGAAGGGTACAGCGACGCCTTGAGCTTATAAAATCAACCTAAGGAGATGATACTCATGACGACTGTAACATACAATATCCCTGCCATCCATTGTGGACACTGTACCCGCACCATCGAAATGGAAGTCGGCGAAGTGCAGGGCGTGCAATCTGTGAAGGCTGAGGAAACCAGCAGGAAGGTTGTCATCACCTTCGATGCACCTGCCACGGAAGAAACGATCAAGGCCCTTCTGGCGGAGATTGACTATCCTGTCGAGGGTCTGATCACCCTGTGATGAGATCTGACAGGTCTGCGATTCGTACAAAAGTTTAATATTAATAAATGAGACAAGCTGTAAGCATATGAAATGAGCGATACCAAACAACTCACTCTCCCAATTACCGGCATGACCTGTGCCAACTGTGTTGCCACCATTGAGCGCAACCTCAAGAAACTGGATGGCGTGCAGAGCGCGGTCGTTAATCTCTCCTCCGAACGCGCCACCGTCGACTTCGAGCCTGCGAAATTACATCTGGGCGATGTCATCGCGCGGGTCCAGCGCGCCGGTTATGGTGTTGCCAGCGGAGAAGCCGATCTCATCATCAGGCGCCTCTCGGATGATAGCGATGCTCGGCGGCTCGAGAAAGCCCTTTCCAGCCTGGAAGGTGTTCTCGAGGCAAGCGTCAGTTATGCCAACGAAAAGGCACGCGTCAAATATATACCGACGATCATCACGCAGGCAGAGCTTCGCCGGGCAGTTGCAAGCGCCGGCTTCGAAGCCGTTGAGCTTGGTGGGGAGGCGGAGGATGCTGAAGCCCTTGCGCGTGAACGTGAGATCAGCGAACAGCGCCGCCTGCTGATCATTGGCCTGGTCTTTACAATTCCACTCTTCCTGCTTTCCATGGGAAGGGACTTTGGCCTGCTCCCGTATTTCTTCTATACCGATACCCTCATGCCAGGGATGCGCGACGCCAAGCCGTGGTTCAACTGGCTGCTGCTGGCGCTGGCCGTTCCCGTGCAGTTTTATGTGGGCTGGCAATATTACTTTGGCGCGTACAAGGCGCTGCGGAACAAATCCGCCAACATGGATGTGCTGATCGTCATGGGCACCTCGGCTGCGTTCCTGTATTCCCTGCCGGTCACGTTCGGCTGGATCGAAGGTCACGTCTATTATGAGACGGCCGCGGTTATTATCACGCTGATCAGGCTGGGAAAATATCTGGAGGCGCGCGCCAAGGGCCGTACCTCCGAAGCGATCAAGAAGCTCATGGGACTGCGCGCCCGCACCGCGCGCGTCGTTCGCTCGGGACTTGAAGTCGAAGTACCGGTGGACGATGTCCGCGTGGGCGACGTGGTCCTCGTCCGACCGGGCGAGAAGATCCCCGTGGATGGGGTGGTGATCGAAGGGCGGAGCGCGATCGACGAATCCATGCTGACTGGAGAATCCCTGCCCGTGGAGAAGAAGCCCGGCGACACGGTCATTGGGGCAACGTTGAACAAGCTGGGGATGCTCAAATTCGAAGCTACCAGGGTTGGCAAAGAGACTGCCCTGGCGCAGATCATCAAGCTGGTCGACGACGCGCAGGGCAGCAAGGCGCCGATCCAAAAACTGGCTGACCAGGTCTCTGCAATTTTTGTACCGATTGTGATCGGGATTGCGCTGCTTACATTTGCAGGCTGGTATTTCTTTGGCCCGCCGCTGCCGGTCAATTCAGACATTGACAATTTCACCCGCGCCCTGATCAACATGGTCGCGGTACTGGTGATCGCCTGTCCGTGTGCGATGGGGCTTGCCACGCCGACCGCCATCATGGTTGGCACCGGTAAAGGTGCTGAGGCTGGAATCCTCTTCCGTAATAGTGAAGCGCTCGAACGGGCCGGGAAGGTATCCGTTGTGGTACTCGATAAGACCGGCACGATCACAAAGGGACAGCCGGCTGTCACAGACATCGTTGTAGACAGTGGAAAGTTGAACGAGGATGAATTGCTGCGTTTGGCGGCATCTGTCGAGAAAGGCAGTGAGCATCCGCTTGGGGAAGCAATCTGGGCGGAGGCAACCACGCGCGGCTTGACTTTGATCGAACCGGCCGGGTTTAAGGCGGAGGCCGGTCTGGGTGTGCAGGCTGAGGTCGAGGGAAGAACCGTACTGGTCGGGAACCGACGCATGTTTGCGGCACGCGGCATCCAACTGTGGAGTCTCGAGTCCGAAGTGTCCCGCCTCCAGTCCGAAGCAAAGACAGCCATGCTGGTCGCTGTCGACAACCAGGCTGCCGGTGTGATCGCGGTTGCCGACACGATCAAGGACAGCTCGAGGGAAGCC
>DATFET010000179.1:0-7125 GCA_035250835.1 Anaerolineales bacterium | reverse complement strand
ATGGCTGGGAGACAGGTCGCCCGGCGGTAAACGGCATGGAGCGGCTCGTAGCCTTCCTCTGACTTTGCGATGACGACATCCCCTTCCTCCTCGACGAGGAGCCTGCCGGCTGCTTCGAGGAGCGCTGGACTGGCGAAGGGCATGTCACAGGCGACCACCGCGACGAGGGGATGCCCCGCCGAAGCGACCGCAGTGTAGAGTCCGCCCAGGGCGCCGCGGCCCGGCTTGAGGTCCGCGATGAGCGGGAGACCGAGGAAGCGATAGTCTTCGGGACGGTTGGTCGTCACGATCAGCTCATCCGCAATGGGCGAGAGACGGTCCACTACACGGTGAATGAGCGGGCGTCCGAGGAAGTTCTTGAGCGCCTTGTCCTCGCCCATGCGGGAAGAATGTCCGCCAGCCTGGATGCAAACTGTGAGCATTTGGTGTATTATAAGAGAGCAAGGGAGTGGAGAGTAGAGAATAGAGAATAGAAAGTTGAAGGTAGTTATGGCTACGACTATCGGTGAGACCCTGGATCAATTAACGGTAATGGGGGAGTTATACAGGAAGCTTTCGGATAACACAATCGAATGTTACGCCTGCGGACACCGCTGCAAGATCCGTGAGGGGAAGCGCGGCATCTGCCAGGTGCGTTTCAATCAGGGAGGCGAGCTGCGCGTGCCGTGGGGGTATGTGGCAGCTTTGCAGAGTGATCCCATCGAGAAGAAGCCGTTCTTTCATGTCATGCCTGGCAGCAACGCGCTGACGTTCGGGATGCTCGGATGCGATTTCCACTGCGGCTACTGCTTTACGGGCGACACAATGGTGGTCACTAACCGAGGGCCTATTACATTGGAGAATGCCTTTGAATTGGGAGAGCTTCGCCGGACAAATCCAGATGGCGATATTTCATTCCCTTTAGACTTAAAAGCTGTCTCCTGCTCTGGTGATTTCCAGGTAGTAAAAGGAGTCTTTAGACATCCATATGAAGGTGAGATGATAAAGATTAAGCCTTATTATCTTCCTCCAATTTCCTGTACGCCTGATCATCGTGTTTATGCAACGGATGATGTCAATATTCTCCCCTACCTTATCTATGCAAAAGATTTGACTCGCGCACATTACCTAGCTGTACCACGCAGTTATAAATTTTCATCGCCACAGGTGATTGATGCAGGCCAGTTGCTTGGTTCGTTACCGGTCACCTTCCAAACTCCCTGGAAATTGTCTGGCGATGAAATGCAGGAGATCATGGATTTATCTGCTAAAGGCAAAACTTCACGTGAGATAGGGGAGATGTTTGGAAAGAGCGGTTCATATATTCGTCACTTGAGAGTCAAAATAAGGAATGGTCGTGTACATAAAACGAAGACATCCTATCCATACATAGAAAACGGGTATTTGCGATTTCCAAATGAACGACAACGAGGAATTCCCTTACTAACAACATTAGGAGTCGAAACTTCCGAGTTGCTGGGCTACTATTGTGCGGAAGGCTCAGTGGTTTCAGACAAAAATCGCCCAAACAGTTTTAAAATAAATTTCAGTTTCTCCAAAAAAGAAAGCCAACTAGCCAACCGCGTTGTGGAATTGCTTCGTGTTTGTTTTGGTGTTGATGCTCAACTGGTCAATCGGCATACAACTTTAGCAGTTACTTCTTCGAAGGCTTCCCTTGCCCTGCTCCTTAAGGTGCTTGCTGGTGAAAGATCGACTAAAAAGCGCGTGCCAACAATGCTTTTTGACGCACCACGTGAGGTTGTTAAGTCATTTTTGGATGCATTTGTGCAGGGTGATGGGCATCGTTTTTCCTATGGAAAAGTCAGTTCAACAACAGTCTCTAGAGACCTGGCGTATGGCATTGCATGGCTCGCATTGAAGTGTGGATTTTTCCCATCAATTTATGATACGTCCATGCCCGAAACAGGAATAATCGAGGGGCGCACTGTACGTCGTGCGCCACACCAATACACCATCGTCTGGTATGAAGGCAATTTAGTTGAACGAAAAATCGTCGAAACCGATAAGTTTTACTTGGTTCCCATTCGTGAAATTGGAAAGGAATTTCTCAAGGGTCATGTATTTAACATGGAAGTTGAAAAGGAGCATAATTATTTAGCCGGTTTCCTCCTTGTTTCCAACTGCCAGAACTGGCTGACCTCCCAGGCGATGCGCGACCCCTCCTCCGATGAGTCGATCCATTCCATCCGTAAAGTCACGCCGCAGGAGATGGTGCGCCTTGCCCATCGCACGCAGGCTTCAACCGTTGTTTCCTCCTACAACGAGCCGTTGATCACGAGCGAATGGGCGGTGGAGATCTTCAAAGAGGCAAAAGCCGCCGGCTTGATGTGCGCGTACGTGTCGAACGGAAACAATACACCGGAAGTGATGGAATATATCCGCCCGTATATTTCCGCCTACAAGGTGGACCTGAAATGTATGCAGGATAAAAACTATCGCAAGCTGGGCGGGGTGCTGCAAAACACACTGGATGGAATTAAGCGCGCTCATGAGATGGGCTTATGGGTTGAAATTGTCACGCTCACGATCCCAGGTTTCAACGATTCGAACGAGGAGCTGTGGGATGCAGCACGCTTCATCGCCGGGGTTTCGAGGGATATTCCCTGGCATGTGACTGCCTTCCACAAGGATTACAAGATGACCGATCCCGATAACACGGATGCAAAGACGCTTCTGCGCGCAGCCGAGATCGGGAAGGAGGCCGGGCTGAGGTACGTCTATGCGGGGAATTTGCCGGGCCAGGTCGGGGAGTATGAGGATACTTTTTGCGTGCAGTGCAGTCAGCGACTGATCCGCAGGAGCGGATACGTGATCCATGAATATCACATCACGAGGGATGGGACCTGTCCGAAATGCAGCGCACAAGTCCCAGGGCTGTGGCCGAAAGACCCCTCCCAGGTAGTGCTAAATGGATTTGGCATTCCGCTGCCGATTCGTTATCGCTAGACTCCTTAATCAATGAAACTATTGCAGGTCTCTACAGGCTGTAATATCAAAATCAGTTCTTGAAGCGGTACTCTGTAAAGTTCTTTTTGCTGTATAATCTGCTCACCTATTCGGAAGGAGGTGCCTCGCCAAAGATAATTCCGGCTTCCCCTTGCATATAATTGAATCCAAATAAAATTTCTCTCGGAGGAGAATCGTGAAACGCAACCTTTTTGTTCTACTTTCAATGCTCGTGATCGCCAGTGTGGTGCTCGCAGCATGCGGCGGCGGTGCACCTGCTACTGAAGAGCCGGCACCGACCGAAGCGCCGGCAACCGAACCCCCCGCGCCAACTGAGGCGCCGGCCACTGAAGCCCCCGCGACCGAACCCCCGGCTGCCTACGAAGGCATGATGGTCGAGTCACCTGATTGTGATTATGGTGGTGAGGTCAAATCCATCGAAGCGGTGGATGAATTCACAGTCAAATTCACCCTATGTGTGCCAGATCCCGCCTTCCCGTCGAAGATCGCATTCACTTCCTTTGCCATCCAGCCGGCCGAGCATCTTGAGGCCTCTGAAGGCAAACCATTGGAAAACCCGATCGGCACAGGCCCCTATAGTATCGAATCGTGGGAGCGCGGCAACCAGATCGTCTTTACCCGCTTCGACGATTACTGGGGTGAGCCGGCTCTGAACCAGACTCTTGTGTTCCGCTGGAGCACAGAATCAGCTCAACGCCTGCTCGAACTGCAGTCGGGCACGGTGGATGCGATCGACAATCCCGGCCCGGATGATTTTGCTGTCATCGAGGGAGATTCAAGTCTCCAACTGATCCCGCGCGAAGCATTGAGCATTTTCTACATCGGCTTCAACAACAACCCGCAGGCCGAGGGCTTCGATAACAGCACCAATCCACTGGCTAATGAGCAGGTTCGCCAGGCGATCGCCATGGGCATCGACCGCGGGCGTATTGTGGACAACTTCTATCCCCCTGGATCGGCAGTTGCTTCTCACTTCACACCCTGCTCCATTACGAATGGCTGTGTGGGCGAGGAGTGGTATGAGTTCGATCCCGAAGCCGCTCGCGCTTTGCTGGCGGAGGCTGGTTATCCGGATGGCTTCGAAACTGTCCTGAACTACCGCGACGTCGTGCGCGGCTACCTGCCTGACCCGAACGTTGTGGCCCAGGACATCCAGGCTCAGTTGGCGGAAAATCTGAACATCACCGTCAACATCGAAGTGATGGAATCCGGTGCTTTCCTCGATGCAGCCGACTCCGGCCAACTGACCGGCCTGCACCTGCTTGGCTGGGGTGCTGATTATCCTGACCAGACCAACTTCCTTGGTTATCACTTCGGCGCTGGTTCTTCTGACCAGTTCGGCGACAAGTTCGATGATATCGTCGATCCGATCGAACAGGGTGCCCAGCTTGCCTCCGATGATGAGCGCGCTCCGCATTATGAGGCGGCCAACAACGCGATCAAGCAGCACGTCCCGATGATCCCGGTTGCCTGGGGTGGCTCGGGTGTAGCTTACAAGGCGACCGTGGAAGGCGCACATGCCAGCCCGCTCGGCAATGAGAACTTTGCGGTCATGGGCGTCCCGGACCAGGATACCTTCGTCTGGATGCAGAACGCAGAGCCGATCTCCCTGTATTGCGCGGACGAGACCGACGGTGAGTCGTTGCGTGCCTGCGAGCAGGTGACCCAGTCTCTGCTGTCTTACGAAGTTGCCGGAACAGCAGTGGAGCCTTCTCTGGCAGAGTCCTATGAAGCCAACGATGACCTGACCGAGTGGACCTTCAACCTGCGCCAGGGCGTCCTCTTCCATGATGGCTCCTCGCTCGATGCGAATGATGTTGTGAAATCGCTGGTCATCCAGTGGGATGCGGCTGATCCGCTCCACACAGGCAATACCGGCGCCTTCTCCTATTGGAGTGGTTTGTTCGGACCGTTCCTGAACGCTCCTCCACAATAATCCATCTCTACCTTGTCACTTCCCCCGGCGGGCTAACCCGCCGGGGGAAGTATGGTAATCCATGGCTACTTACGTCCTGCGCCGAATTTTATTAAGCATACCTGTACTTTTTGGGATATTATTTGCCACTTTTGTTCTGGGACGCGTGATTCCGGGCGATCCCTGCCGCGCCATCCTGGGGGAAAAAGCCACGGATGTCGTCTGCGACGAGTTCATCCATAGACATGGCCTGGATAGACCCATTCTTGTCCAGTTTGGTTATTATGTAAGTGAAGTTGCCCAGGGTGATTTCGGCCGTTCATTCCGCTTTTCCAAGCCGGTCACCGAGTTGATGGTCGAAAGGTTCCCGATCACAATCGAGCTGAGTATGGCAGCCCTGTTTGTCGCCGTCCTGATTGGTATACCGATGGGACTTATTTCTGCGGTCAAGCACAACTCCTGGGCAGACGTGACGACCATGCTGTGGGCGAATACGGGGGTGTCGATGCCGGTCTTCTGGCTGGGTTTGATGCTCGCCTATGTGTTTGCCCTGACTTTAAAGGATACACCGTTCCAGTTGCCTCCATCCGGCAGGCTTTCGCCAGGCCTAATCCCGGTCCCATTTTATGAAGTGTGGGGGCTTAATTTAACGGAAGGCACATTTATCTACGGCGTTCTCGATTTCCTCAGCCGCATGAACATCCTGAATGGCCTGTTGAGCACCGACTTTAATTTGGTCAGGGATGCTGCCACCCATCTCATCCTGCCGGCAATTGCCCTGGCAACCATCCCGATGGCGATCATTGCACGCATGTCGCGCTCCGCCATGCTTGAAGTGCTTGGACAGGATTACGTCCGCACGGCGCGTGCCAAGGGGCTCAGGCAGCGGGCAGTGGTCATGAAGCATGCCTTCCGCAATGCCCTGCTGCCGCTGGTCACCGTGATCGGCCTGTCATTGGGCGGGCTGCTTGGAGGCGCAGTATTGACCGAGACGGTCTTCAACCTCTCGGGTGTGGGACGCATCCTATATGAAGCCATCACCGCGCGCGATTACGGGATCGTGCAGGCGTTTACAGTTGTCATTGCCATTTTCTTTGTCATCTTAAATCTCATCGTGGATATTTCGTATGCCTATCTCGACCCCAGGATCCGCTTGAATTAACCATGAGCCAGGAAATCCTAAACACTTCAAAACCTGCTGTTCAAGGGAAATCCTTGAAATCGGTCAGCTTATGGAACATTACCCGTAGGCGTCTGTTCCGCCGCAAGTCGGCAATTGTGGGTATGGTGATCCTGGGAATTCTTATTTTTATTGCGATTACAGCCCCATGGATCGCGCCATACGATCCCATACAATCCATGCTGGATGTGGATGACTACCCTGGCAGACCGGTAAAACGATCGTCTCCCTGCATCCACGCGTTTGGATGTCCTGAAGACCAGGCCCAGCACATCATGGGGCTGGATGGAAACATCCGTGACGAATACAGCCGCATCCTGTACGGCGCGCGCTTGAGTCTCATGATCGGGCTGACCACAGTCAGCTTCGCCATCGTGATCGGAAGTGTTCTGGGTGCACTCAGCGGTTATTTTGGGGGCTGGCTGGATAACACCGTCATGCGCGGCATGGATGTGTTGCTTGCGTTCCCATCCCTGCTGCTGGCGATCGCCATCGTTACGGTTCTGGGTCCGGGACTTCAAAATGCCCTGCTTGCGATCGGCATTGTCTCCATCCCAGCCTACGCGCGCGTGGTCCGTGCAAGTGTGCTATCCGTGCGGGAGATGGAATTTGTCTCTGCGACCCGCGCCCTGGGAGGCAGCAATATACAGGTCCTCTTTCGGCGCATCCTGCCCAATGCGTTAACACCCCTCATCGTGTATGGGACCCTTGGCATCGCTACGGCGATCCTGGATGCGGCGGCCCTTTCCTTCCTGGGGCTGGGCGCACAGCCTCCCACACCGGAGTGGGGTGCCATGTTGGGAGCCGAGCGCAATCAGGTCTTCACCGCGCCGCACCTGGTGTTTTTCCCCGGCATCGCGATCGCGCTGACGGTCATGGCCTTTAATCTTTTAGGCGATGGCTTACGGGATGCCCTCGACCCGCGGCTGGCGCACGTAAGTTAATGAATTCTCGAGGGGATAGATCGGTTCTTCGCCGGGCAAGGATCGACGAAGTTGAGCTGAACCTTATTCTGGCAGCAGCGACTGCATTTGCTTGAAAATATAATTTGCCGCCCGTTCCG
>DATFET010000177.1:0-5135 GCA_035250835.1 Anaerolineales bacterium | reverse complement strand
ATACACCTTTTTCACGTTATGAATATCTCAGCGAGTGGTGGAAGACTCTCGGCGGCGGGGAATGGAAACAAGCCGAATTGGCCTTGGTATCGGCAACTGAAAATGATCGTCTCATCGGTATTGCACCACTTTTCATCGCGGAATATGAAGGACGTTCATCGTTGATGCTCGTCGGCAGCATCGAGGTCTCCGATTATCTGGATCTAATTGTACGCGAGCAGGATGTAGCGCGCTTCCTTTCCGGGTTGCTGGACTTTCTCAGCTCCGCTTCACAGCCAGCCGACAAATGGTCCATGCTCGATTGGTATAACCTCCCCGATTCATCTCCCACGCTGGCCGCGCTCAAAACAGAATCAGAGCGGCGCGGCTGGGCATATCACGATGAGGTGTATCGTCCAACTCCGCGTATTCCTCTGACCGGATCGTTCGAGGATTATCTCTCGCGCATCGACAAAAAACAGCGTCACGAGATCCGCCGCAAGATGCGCCGCGCCGCCGAGAGCGAGAAGAATGTCCGCTTTTATGTAATCGACCAGACAGCAGACATCGCCTTCGAGACGGACGCTTTCTTCGACCTCATGATACAGGACCCCAGCAAGGAACAGTTCCTGCACCCCGAAATGCGCGAGCAGATGACGGTCACCATCCGCAACGCGTTCGAGCGCGGTTACCTCCGGCTGGCTTTTCTGGAAGTGGGTGGGGTCAAAGCCGCGGCTTCACTCAATTTTGATTACAAGAACAAGCTGTGGGGCTACAACTCCGGCGTCGGCCGCGAGCACATGGAACTTTCTCCCGGCTGGGTGCTGCTGGCTCACGTCATTCAGTGGTGTACAGAGCACGGACGCTCCGAATTCGATTTCATGCGCGGGGACGAAGAGTACAAGTATCGCTTTGGAGGAGTGAATCGATTTGTGATGCGAGCAAAGGTAAATAAGTGATGAATGTGACGTTGATGATGCTGAAGCTGTTGCTGCGTACACTGCTGTGAGTGCAGCCAATACTTTATCGAACAGCAGAAGCAAATCCAGTTCTCGCAGTTTTTCCAGTTCACAGGCGCGGAGCACTTCGCTCTTGTTTTCTTTAGAATATTTACCATTACAATTGGGGCTATTATCAAGGATGGCCTGTGGAACAGCTTTTAACTCTTTTCTGGGTGTTTCTTAAAATCAACCTTCTCAGCACTTCGGGCGCGGCTTCGACAGGTCTTCTCTATAATGAAGCAGTGGGGCATTTTCTGACGGAGGACCAGTTTGTACAGGCAGTCGGGCTCGCAACCTTGCTGCCCGGAAGCGATGCCCTGCAGCTCGCAATGTTTGTAGGCTTCACTGTTGCCGGAATTCCCGGCGGAATTGTCTCCCTGATTGCTGCCATTCTACCGCCAACCATTCTGATGTTCGCGGTGGTGTCCCTGCTTCATCGAATACAGCGTGAAGCCTGGTTAAGCCGCTTCGTGGAGGGGTTGACCCCGGCAGTTGCAGTGTTAATCCTCACTGTCTCATGGAAGGTATTGATGAACGGCACAGGAGGAGAATTTAATTGGGTGATTGTTGGAGTTGGAGCAGCGAGCCTGCTTGCCTATTTGCTCGAAGTTCCTGCTCCCTTTGTCATCCTGATCGCAGGCTTGATCGGTGCTTTCGTATTCAAATGAAACAGCCTTTCAATTTCGGGGTCTGGTTTCGTTTATTCTGGGTGTTTCTAAAAGTCAACCTGCTCACAACAGCAGGACCGACATCCATTGGGCTATTATATAAGGAATGTGTGGGGAAGGTCTTGACGGAACCGCAGTTTGTAGAGGCGGTTGGATTCTCCAACCTCGTACCGGGCAGTGAGGCCTTGAAGCTGGCAATGTTTATCGGTTATTCCGCAGGTGGTATTCCCGGGGTGCTGGCAGCGTTGCTCGGCGCGATCATCCCTCCGACCGTGATCATGCTGACTGTTGCATCGCTTCTGGTCCGCTATCAAGGCCAGGCCTGGATGAAGAGTTTTATCAAGGGTATGACTCCGGCAATTGTTGTTCTGCTGGCATTGGTGGCATGGCAGTTGTTTAGAGTGGCAAACCCCACATCCATCAAGTGGCGGCCCATCCTGCTTGCAGGATTATCATTTGTCGCATTGTATTTTGGAATCGCTCCACAGTATGTATTGATCGGAGCTGGAATCCTTGGCGTTATTTTATATAGTCCGCGGAGATTGTGATGGAATCTGAACTTCTGATTGCTACAAATGGATTCAAGGGGACATGGTTTGCGATCGAATACGGCGCGTGGCTCGCAGAATCGCTCAATATGAGGATTACGCTTCTGGGCGTGACCGAGGTCCTGAATCCGGCTGCGATCGACGATCACCACCCTTTGGAGGATATTTTCGAACGCGCCGTCAGCCTGTTCAAGGAAAAGGGACTGATATACAGTCTTGAGGTGCGCAACGGTGAGGCGGAGCAGGTCATCCCTGTGAAATCCAATAGCGGAAGTTACATCACCGTGGTGAGTCCACTGGGACGCCCGCATATCCAGCGGTTCTTCGCGGGCAGGTCACTCCGCTCTTTGATGGAGAGGATTCAGGGACCGATCCTGTATGTCCCCGAATTGCGGTTTCCATTAAAAAGAATCCTGATTAGCGCCGGCGGGCTGGGTTATGAAGCTGCAGCGGAGAATCTGGCCCTTCAAATTGCAGCTGTCAATCAGGCAGATGTCACGATCTTGCACGTTGTCCCTCCCACTGACCTGGATTACCCCACCACGCGCAGTGTTCGCGGTCATGCTCAGGATCTTGCTGAGACCAACACCCTGCCCGGACGCAGCCTGCGTCACGCGCTCGAGATGGCGCAGGAGGCCGGGCTCAGCGCACGGGTGATCGGGCGGCAGGGAAACGTTGTCGAGGAGATTATTGGCGAAATCCGTGAGGGCGCATACGATATGGTCTGTATGGGATCCTCATACAGCGCCAATACCCTTCGACAATATTATGCCCCGAAAGTGACCGCTGAAGTTGCCGAGGCTGTGCATTGTCCGCTTCTGATCGCTCGTTATCGTCCACGCTGAAAGATGCGGGGAATGCGACTTGAATAAATAAAAAAGGCAGCATTACGCCGCCTTTTTTGGAAGGTCTTCTATAATCCTGGCGTGAATTTGTTTTCCCATTCTGTGATTGCAGAGCGAATTGCAGCTTTGATTTCGGGGTCGGGCACTTCGTCAATCCCCATGTATTTCGTCAAACCCACATAGACCATCACACCTCCTTCGGAAGATTGCGCGAGGAAGACACCGCGGTCATCGAGAGGCGTCCCCTCAATACGCGCCTGCAGGATCGAATCGATCTGACTGACGATGCTCCCCGCCGGCGCGAGGGGACGATCTTCCACTGCGATCGTGGCTGGCTTTTGCGGCCTGACAGGAGGCGGGGCTGCCGCACTTGTCGATGGGGCAGGTGTACCCTGACGGTCAGCTTCGACCGGTGTGGGCTGGCTTTGAAGTGGAGAGGGTTTCACCACCGGCGCAACTGCCGGTTTTCCCTCCAGCCAGGGACGCATCAGGGTCAACATTTCGATCAAGCGCTTCCGCTGATCTGCTGTCAGCGAGGAGGTGTTCATACGTGAGCCGTCCAGGTCGAGGGTCAGGTATCCACCTTCATTTTTTATCCTCAGGAGACCGGGATCGTCCGCCTGGACGACGACTGGTTCTGGAGTTGGAGCAGGTGATTTGGACTGCGCGGGAGGCTCGTTTTCCTTTTCTATCGCTTCCTCCTTGCGGCGTTTCTTATATCCCTGGCTGCGGCCTTCGAACAGACCGAAGCCATAACCCAAGAACATGGCTAGCAGAGCAATCCCGGCAAGCGCCAGATATGTCATCTCAATCATTTGCTACCTCACTTGACATCCCGGACAGTAATGCGTGCTTCGCTGACCTACAAGAATGCGTATGATCTTTGTGCCGCAGACGGGACATTCCTTGTCCTCACGGTCATAGACTCGAAAGGAGTTCTGGAATTCGCCGCCGCGATAGACCCAGTCGAAGGAAGCCCCGTTGCGGCGGATTCCCTCATTCAACACGGTGTGGATCGCCTCATGCAATGCCTCGGCCTGTTCCGACGTGACCGAATCGGAAGCAGTCAGCGGATGGATCTTTGCGATGTGCAGCGCCTCGTCGGTGTAGATATTGCCCAACCCGGCCAGAAAGGTCTGGTCGAGCAGCAACGGCTTGAGCTGACGATGTTTCCTGTGCAGGGCAGTGTGAAGCCATTGCGGTGTAAAGTCTACACCCAGGGGTTCGGGTCCAAGTTTGCCAAGGACGTCCTGCGGGTTGGAGGTCAGCCAGACGCGCCCGAACTTGCGTGTGTCGTTGAAGACAAGCGACCTGCCGCCGGATAATTGTAGTACAAGCCGGTCATGGATTTCTGGCCTGATTGTACTATTCCTGATGGATAAATCACCGCTCATCCGCAGGTGGATCAGCAGGCTGTACTCTGTCAATTGAGCGACCAGGAATTTTGCGCGACGGCCGACATCCCGGATCGCCTGTCCCTGGATCTGGGATTTGAATTTCCGTGGTGATGGGAAAGCGAGCGTGCGCGGCCAAAAAAGATCGGCGGAAAGGATTTTTTTTCCGACCAGGTCTGGCTTTAACTTTCGTGCAATCGTTTCTACTTCAGGAAGTTCAGGCATGGTTAGCTGGTAGCGTTTAACGAATAGCGATTAGCAGATGGCTGATTGCCAATTGTTATTCATTGAACATTTCACCCACGCTGCGGCCTTCGTGGGCGCGGCGGATGACTTCACCGATCATCGGCGCGATCGACAGGATTGTGATGCGGTCCTCCAGCGGTTTCAATTTCTCCTGCGGGATGGATACAGTATCGGTGGTGATAATATGCCGGATGGGCAGTTCAGCCAGCCTGTGTGCGGAATTTTTGGAAAAGATGGGGTGGATGAATGCCAGGTATACGTCGCGTGCGCCCTGGTCCTTGACAACGCTGATCGCCTGGGCAATGGAACCACCTGTATCCACCTCATCGTCCACGATGATGACATCCCGCTCTCTCACATCACCGATGAGGGTCAGGGCTTCGGCGCTGGCATCATTGCCGGAGCGCCGTTTTTCGATGAAGGCGATCGGCAGGTCGAGGTCGAGCGCGTAGTT
>DATFET010000175.1:0-4874 GCA_035250835.1 Anaerolineales bacterium | reverse complement strand
CACGTAACCCTTGGAGCTATTCGATTGTCAAAGTGCAAGAAAAATAGAATCGATACAAGAACGATAAAATCATCTCGGTGCAAAACATTTCACCTTGCCTTCTATACCTTTGTTCTTTGCCAGTTTTGCACCAGAAACTAGATTAGTACAATGGGCACATCAACATCATCTTCTCATTATGGCCCTCCCATCAACACCGTCCAATAGCCCCCATATGAGCTAAATTTCGAAAATACATAGCCCACGCCGATCTCGGTCACGCGCGAGTTGATCACGGAGTCCCATTGATCGTCCTCGAGGCGCCATTGATTCATGGCGTCCTGCGGTAGCCCGATGGCAAGGAGTTCCAGATAATATGGGTGAGGATAACCGGCGTCTGACAAACGGTCGCCGGTCCACGAACCATCTGAGCCGCTGTGTTTCATAAAGTCGTTGCAGGCCATGTCAAGGCTGTGTCTGCGCGCCGCCTTGTTCAATTCTTCGTTGACTGTCAGTGCCTCGCGGCCTACGTCCGCGCGTGCCTGGTTGATGAGGTCGATCAGTGTTTGCACGTATTCCGGGTTTTCAGTGTACGTGCAGTTGCCGATGGTTTGCTCGGAGGTCGTGCCGGCTGCATCTTCGCCGACGATGATCTTCACCCAGAATGTTGGTTCCGTTCCCAGGGGAATGGATTCTCCCTCCGCGTTCCGTAATTCAAAATTACCGGTATAAGCACCATCCTCCGAGGGCGCGACCAGATCGATCGAAATTTCCACAGCAGAATTTGCTTCAGTCTCAGGCACGGGGAGCGAGTCGGACGCGTCCATTTTATCTCCCGAAACAAACGCGACCGTGTAATCAGTCCATGTGCAGGTGCCTGTATTTTCCAGATTCCATGTTTTGGTGAATCTCTCCCCGGCCGTCAGGCGCGTATGATCGGGGTAGGTCACATCTTCGACGAAAACTGCGCTGTCCCTGCAGGATGGAGTCGGTCTGGGTGTTAACGGGTCGGACGTCGGCGAGGCAGTTGGCTGGACCTGCGTTGGCAGGACCAATCCTGGCTTTGTCGGCGGCAGAGTCGAGGTCACGAATAGAACCGGCGCAGTCGTGGGCGTCTCTCCCGAGCCCGGGACACATGCAGTCAATAGCAACAGGAAAAATAAAGTAAAAATAATTTTTCGAGGTTCAATCATGTGAATTTTCTTACGGGCTGCCAAAACTGACAGTGAAATAGCTTCCATAGGAGGTCTGATCGTTGTAGGCATAGCCAATGCCCATGTCTGTAACATTTGGATTGAGGATCTCATTGCGATGGGTCGGGTCACTCATCCACCAGTCAAATGCGGTCTGGGGGTAGCCGCTTCCATAGATAATTTCTGAGGAGTATGAAGCAGGATATCCAGCTGCAGCGACACGCTGGCTGACGGATGAACCATCTGAGCCGGTGTGGCTGAGCAGGTTGTGACAGGCCATATCAATGCTGTGTCCCAGGGCGGCAGCGCTGAGTTGGGCGTTGACGTTAAGCGACGACAATCCATTTTCAGAGCGGGTATTGTTGATCAGCGAGGCGATCTCGTTGGCATAGGAAGAGCTGGTCGAGTAATTGCAGCTCGCTGGTCCGCGGACTCTGACCGTAGGAACGGGCGTCCCTCCGCTTGTGGAAGGAGTCACCAAGGGTGCCGCTACAGCATTACCGACCAGGATCTTGACCCAAAAGGATTGCTCTGTCCCGATCGGCAGGGTTTCTCCCTGTGCATTTTTCAGGATATAGAAGCCGGTGTACGACCCGTCCGTGGAAGGGGCGGTCAATTCGATGGAGACGTCTACTGTCTTGCCGGCTTCCGCTGGCGGGACCTGCGCGGAGTCCGCGGACCCCATGCGGTCACCGGCGAAGAAAGCAATCGTGTAGCCACTCCAGTTACATCTCCCGTTGTTTAGGAAGCGCCAGGTCTTAGTGAACGTCGCTCCCTGAGTGATCTGAGTGTAATCGGGGATGGTCACATCTTCGGTCATGACGGCGCTATCCTGGCAGGCGCCACTACCGCCTGCGGACTCGGTCGAGCTGGAAGCGGGCGTGGTCGCGGCAGGTGTACCAGGCGTAGTAGTGGTCAGAGGGTCAAGCGTGGAGCTCATCTCCGTCGCAGTCAGCAGGGATAAACCCGGTCGGGTCGGCGGCAGGGTCGAGGTCACGAAGAGAAGCGGGGTGCTTGTGGCTGTCTGCGGTATGACGTTAACGCAGGAAGACAGGACCAGCCCCGCCAGCAGGAGGCATGTCCAGAACTTTTTCATACAAATAATTCTACTTGGAAAGGTTAAAGCAGTTTGCTGCCTGTCTCATATTACGCTAAGCTCTTTGGAATGAATTCAGAGGCGTATTTTTGACAAGGTGAGACAGGCATCGCCGGGTATTACTGAGGTGTGCCAAAGACAACCGCGTAATATCCGAAGTTGTCGAAGAAGGAATATCCAATGCCGACCTCGGTAAAGGTATTGCTGATCAGGTTGCGGTTGTTACGCAGGTCAGTCTTGTCGTTGATCCACCAGTTCGTCACGCCCTGCCCGGTCAGCGGAGGGTAGCTGCCGTACACATTTTCGCTAATGGACGAATACTGATAACCGCTGTCTGTCGCACGTGATTGAAAGGTCGAGCCGTTCGAGCCTGTGTGCCCGAACAGGCTGTTGCAGGCCATATCATTGGCATGAGATTGAGCTGCCCGAGCGAGCTGGTCGTCGATCGTGTAGGCTGGCAGACCACTTTCAGCACGGAGGTCATTTATGGCGGCGAGCGTCTCGGTAATATTTGCAGGCTCAGACGAAAAAGCACAGGTGGAGGTAACCAGGCTGGTCTCATTGCCTGTGGCTGTCCCTGAGGCCGCGGTGGGGGTGGGCGCATCGAGTGTGACGTTGATGATCAGCCACAGCCGCGAATCCTCGTTGACCCGCATGATCAAACCGGCCGGATTCTTGATGACAAAATTGCCCCTGCGCGTCCCGGGATTGTTGGGGGCGATCAGGTCCACAGAGATATCCGCCGTCTGACCGGGAAAAGTCAGCGGCAGGAGCACGGAGGCCGGCGCGGACATACGTTCATCCGAATAATGACTGAGTGTGTAATCCGGTCCCCAGATACAGGTGCCGGCATTGCTGACGCGCCACGTCTTGGTAAAAGGCGTTCCTGCCACGATGGGAGTGTTATCCGGTATGGTCACGTCCGAGACGAACGCAGCCAGGTTGGTGCAATTGGGGTCGTTGGTCGGCCTGACAATTTCGGGAGTGGCTGGGGTTTCGGTTTCAGACGGGGGCGCCGTGGCTGTGGACGATTCGACAGCTTCAGGTGTTTCTTCCGGCGGCTCTGTGGCCGTTGGCGCCTGCGTTTCTGTGGACGCAGGCACAACGATTTCGGTGGGCGTCTGCGAAGTACAACCCACCAGGAAGATGATTACCAGTGATGTGAAAGTGAACAGTCTCCGGATCATGCCTGCCTCCTTCATTTATCCTATGGATTCGATCGATGATCAATTTTGGGACAACGGGTAGCATTGTTAAAACATCAAGATCTGCTGCCTTGATTTTTCAAGTGGATCACTGGTAATCTGCTTTTCGAACATTTCACGGGTCAAAACCGGGACCTCAAGCAGTGTGCGCAGTACGCGATATTTGACGACCCGATAAGCTTTCAGCCGCGCGGCAAGCGCTGGATCACGCTGTGCTTTGTACGCGGCCAGCGAAGCACGGCCGCCCGGCAGGATGATGAGAGTCTGCTCAGGTGGATACGGCGTCTCAGCAATGGCTCTTCCTATGAGCGCGGAAGCCAGGATATAACATGCGTACACAGTTTGTCCATTCTCCTGCCAGAGAATTATTTTCGCCTGGCGGGTCGTGGCATATCCCAATCGATTGCCGATGGTCTCGAGCATGTCGCTGACTGTATTCAGCTCCCGGCGGCGGACGGCAGCCGCGTCTTCTGCGCGCAACGTCCATGCGCCGTTGACTCGCTCTGCATAGGAACTCAATACTGCGTAAATCATCGCCTTGGATGGCGTCAGCAAGCCTGGAAAGCGCGGGTAGACGTCATCTTCGACCTCCAGAAAAATGCTGTCCGGATTCTTCTGCAGGAAAGTGACAACAGCAACTTCCACACGGTCAGCCAGTGACTCCGTGATGTCGCTCTGAGGAGCCGAAGATGACGAAGAACCTCCACCATTATCTTGCAGATTCTTCTGACCGCTCAGGGTGGCACTCGCCAGGCCCCAGTATCCTGTATCCACATTTTCACCGGTTGAATGGTGCATGAAACGCGAGTCCTCTTCCAATGCACTTTCAATTAACGCCTGAACTCCGCGTAAAGTTTCATCGAATTCCTGATCCTTTTTCTTCACAGAATGAGACTCGATCAAGGAGACCAATCCCGCGCTATGGACGTGCAGGTAGCTTGCAGGCTCACCTCGTTCCGCCAGGTGACTGAAGATGGCAGAGCGTACTCCTTCAAGGTCTGGGTTGCTTGTCTCCCGTTTCAAATGCTCACCCCGCCGCCAGGACAATTGTATGGGATCGTGTTCCGTGCGCAGAGCCAGGGATTGCAAGTCAAAGCCCGCTGCGCTGGCAGCGCTCAAAACCGAAGTCAGAAAAGAAGGTTCAGCCTCCGGGAGGAGACCGAAGAATGGCCTGCCTAATGGAAGCAGATCGAAGAGATGAGTAAATGCTGCGTTCAAAGCAGTAGCATTCCAGGCCCAGTCGTAGCGGCGGCGGCGCAGGGCGATCTTGAACGGCTCCACCGCCTCGTGTCCCCACAGCCAGCCCGCCCACAAAGCGGACAAAGTCCAGAATGCCTGGTTGGGACGCGGCACCGAACCGATCACCGCCGCGATGGGGATTTCCTTTTTGACTTCATCCGC
>DATFET010000351.1:0-3212 GCA_035250835.1 Anaerolineales bacterium | reverse complement strand
CGTGGAGATCGGCCGTCATGTCGTTATCCTGATGGATTCGATCACGCGTCTTGCCCGCGCCTATAACCTGGTGGTCAACCCGTCGGGGCGCACACTTTCAGGTGGTATGGATCCCTCGGCGTTATACCCCCCCAAGCGTTTCTTCGGTGCTGCCCGCAATATCGAAGAAGGCGGGTCGCTGACCATTATCGCCACCTGTCTCGTGGACACCGGCTCCCGCCTCGACGATGTGGTCTACGAAGAGTTCAAAGGCACGGGCAACATGGAGTTGTTGCTCTCACGCAAATTACAGGAACGCCGCATCTTCCCGGCTGTGGACATCGAACGTTCGTCCACGCGCCGCGAGGACCTGCTGCTGGGACCCGATTTGTTACAGCGCGTTTGGCTGATGCGTCGTATGTACATCCAGATGATCTCGCCACAGCCCCAAGGCGCGGGCATGGACCAGTCGGTCGCCACCGAAGCCATTGTCACCCGCCTGGACCGGGCGCGCAATAATCAGGAATTCCTCGAAAATCTGGGCAGGGACGCGTAGCACACCCAGAGCCTGCGTGTGGTAGCATTGCCTTTCGAATGTCAAAACTTTCATCGTTCTTCAGTACGAATCGTTTCACCGTCATCAGCTGGGTTGTCACGCTGGCAATCGTAGGCGGGATGATCGGCGGCGCGCTCAAGTGGAGGCAGGTCTCCACTGTGCAGGCGCTGGCGCCAGTCCCTACCGCCGGTCTACACGATGACGCGCCTGAGATCGCCCTGCCTGCCCTGGATGCGGCAAGTGAAGCGTTCAAATCCATCGAGCGGGAAATCCAGATCAAGACCAACGTTCCGGCAGATAAGCCGCGCTATGATGTTGTCGAACATCACGTCGCCCGCGGTGATTCAGTCTTCGCAATTGCCGAATCGTTTAAAGTCCAACCGGAAACTGTCCTGTGGGCGAACTACGATGTTCTGCAGGATGACCCGCACAGTCTCGCGCCGGGCATGGTTTTAAAGATCCCGCCGACAGATGGCATCTATTACCAGTGGAAGGAAAATGATACGCTCGAAAGTGTTGCCGGTGAATATAAAACTACGATAGATGATATCCTCAATTTTCCCGGTAACGATATCGACCTCTCCAACCCACAGATCGAATCGGGCTCATGGGTCATGCTGCCCGGTGGAGAGCGTGAATTCGTACAATGGCTGGTGCCGACCGTGGCAAGCGGCGCCTCTGGAACGTCTGGAACGAGCCAAAGCGCATGCCCGGGTGGAGCGGTGGGTGGCGGCGGATTTAGATGGCCCGCCGATAGCAGTTCCCTATCCGGCAACGATTATTGGTCCGGGCACCTCGGCATTGACATTGCAGCAGGTGATGGCGCCCCGGTCTACGCGGCGGATAGCGGCGTGGTGACCATGGCACAGGGAGGCTACAACTATGGCTATGGCAACGTCATCCAGATCGATCATGGCAATGGTTATTCCTCGGTATACGCGCACTTGAGCTCGATCGGCGTCGGCGTCTGCGAGAGTGTTGGCTCAGGACAGTGGATCGGTGCAGCAGGAAACACAGGCAACTCGCAGGGCGCGCACCTGCATTTCGAGGTGCGCCAGGGCGGCGGTTTCATCAATCCCTGGTTTGTATTACCCTGAACTCTAAAACTGAGGGTCTTGAGGACCCCTGGTTTTTTTAATTCCCATGAACCAGAATGAACTTAAGAAATCCCTATCTAGGCTTCCTCTGGGCGACATCAGGTATTTCGACTCTATCGGATCCACCAATGATGAGGCCTTGGCGAGGGCAGCATCTGATACACCTGACCTGTCGGTTGTCATCGCGGATGAGCAGACTGCGGGACGCGGCAGGCTGAACCGAAAGTGGTTTACGCCAAAAGGTACGGCTCTGGCATTCAGTGTTATCCTGCGCCCCACTGTGGATGAAAAACCGCATCTCACGCGGATCGTAGGCCTGGCAGCCCTGGCAGTGGCCGAATCCCTGCGGGTACAAGGACTCCCTGCCCAAATCAAATGGCCGAATGATATCCTCATTCGAGGTCGCAAGGTGTCTGGCATCCTGGTCGAATCGGTCTGGTCGGGGGAGGATGCGGATTGTGCCGTGATCGGGATCGGGGTCAATGTGCTGAAAGGCTCTGTCCCTCCTGCCGATGTGCTTCAGTATCCCGCAACGAGCCTGGAGGATGAGCTGGGTCAGGCTCCCGAGCGGACGGACCTCCTGCATGGCATTCTCGCCGCGCTGATCGAACTACGGCCGCACCTGAAGACAGATGAATTTATTACGCAATGGGAGAGCCTGCTTGCACTGCGCGAGGAAACAGTGCAGGTGGAATCAGAGAGCTCAGCAGCCATTACGGGCCAGGTCAGCGGGCTGGAATCGGATGGAAGTTTACGATTACAGAATGAGCATGGCGAATTCGTAACAGTACGGTTTGGGGATGTGCGCCTGCGTCCGCACGCATGATATACTTTGGCGCTGAGGTAAAAACATGTTCGAAAACCTACGCGATTCATCTTATTACGACGATGAACAAAACGACCTTACCCCCGAGCCGCAGGTCAAACCAGCTTCCGCACCAAAGCAGAAACGGAAGAAGTCCCGTTCCGCAGGGATGAGCGGTCTGCAAAGATTTCTGCTCGCCTTCATGTTTATGATCATGGTCTGTGTCCTGGGGCTGCTGATGATGTTCATATCGGGAAGCATGTCCTTGTTCTAAACAGGCATCTACATGGAGAATCACAAGGACGGGTTCAAAACCCGTCCTTGTTTTTTTATGGGGCTATCTCCCCTGTAAAGCCATTGCTTTTATACCAACTGTAACTGAGGTTCGGCTTTTTCTTCGATCTCAGTATCTGCACCGGCTTTCCTGAGGTCCTGGGCGGCGATGCGCGCCACGGATGCAACGCTGTCACCCGGCTGCGGCTTGATCAGATGCACGCCTTTTGTGGAACGACCCGCCTGTTTCACATCCTTGTTCTTGATGCGGATGGCAACACCGTTGGAGGTAATGATGGTCAGATCGTCCGCTTTTTGAACGACACGCGCCGCGACGATCTTGCCGATATCATTGAGCGCCTTCTGATCGATCGTTGATATGCCGCCTGTGGCGCGTCCTTTTGCGGGATAGGCAGTCAGAGGAGTCTGCTTGCCATAGCCGCCAGAGGTGACGACCAGGAGCGAACCGTCCTGTTCGACCACATCCATACTGGTGACCTGG
>DATFET010000149.1:0-5332 GCA_035250835.1 Anaerolineales bacterium | reverse complement strand
AAGGTTATCATCGGGAACAGATCGAAACTTTCGCCGCCTCATCCGCGGACCTGGTGACCGCCATCACGATGAATTATGTCGAAGAGGCGATTGGCATTGCCCGCGCCGCGCAAAAGGCGAACATACCTGTCGTCATTTCTTTTACGGTGGAGACCAACGGCAACCTGCCGACCGGCCAGACGTTAAAGTCTGCGGTCGAGCAGGTGGAGGCGGCGACAGCGGGATACCCAGCCTATTACATGATCAATTGCGCCCATCCCACCCATTTCGAGCATGTCCTTTCTGAAGGCGGCGCGTGGCTGGGACGGCTTCGCGGTCTGCGCGCCAACGCCTCGCAAAGGAGCCACGCCGAGCTGAATGAAGCTCCTGACCTTGACGAAGGGAATCCGGTCGAGCTTGGAAAACAATATGCCAGGCTGAAACAGCGATTACCCTATTTGAACGTGATGGGTGGCTGCTGCGGCACTGATCACCGCCATTTGGAACAGATCGCCCAAACCTGCGCGCCGTTTTTTGTGATGTAGGGATCAAAATCGTGACCAGGCATGCATGCCTGGCCACGGTTTATTTCTAACCATAAGTCTTTTGATTTTTTTGGCAGTCCCAAACTTTGCCGGGCCGCCTTTCGAAAATCACGGCAAATCTTCAATGCTTCGGCAGCATCTTCCTTTTCGGCACTTTCTCCTGGATAGCGAAAACCCACGGCATACGCGGAGATGGGGCGAACAGTTGAACGATATGGCTCCCAAAGCGGCTCTACTGGCGATGCCAAATCAAGAAGTTTCACCGGATCGTGGATTTTGCCAAATTCAGTAAATCACAGGTTTCATCGTGTCGTTGCGAGCACATTCGCTACGCTCAGTGTAAACTCCGCGAAGCAATCTCCTGTTTTTAGACGATTTTGGGCTATAGCAGCCGGGAGATTGCTTCGGCGGAAGTGCGCCGCCTCGCAATGACATCAAATTCGTGATTTACTGAAATTCAATCTCTGCCTTCTAGAGACGCGCCTATACTTCTCGATGCACTGTTGGGTGAAAAAGCAGGCAGTGTCATAGTTTGGTCTCTTGCGAGCGCGGTATTCACGGGTGAGATGCTTCATAAAGTACTTTCCCCTTTTCAGTGATCTCACGCAGGAAAAAATCACCCATGGCGAGTCTCTTTCTGATCTCCTCAGGCTTTCGAACCATGATATCGATCGGGAATCCTGGTTTGGTTGCCATTCAGATTTCTGTGGCTTTTTCAGGATTCCGCCCTTTGAACGGCATGATCACCAGCAGATCCACGTCTGAATCCTCTGTTGGCTTCCCATATGCATACGAGCCGAACAGAATGATCTTGTGCGGATGGAACTGTCTGGCAATTCGGTCCGCATATTTGTGGATTTGAGACCGGCTGACCTTTTTCATGCTTCTATTATATCGGAGTTATATTACTGAGCCTAAATTTCGGCACGGTCCAATGCCCGCAACCGATGGATAAAATATATGCACAGCCCAAACAACAGGATCGCGTTTGCCTGATGCATCAGTGCGATGACGATATTTACATAGGACAAAATCGTCAATATGCCCAGGATGATCTGCAGCACAACAATACCGGTTAGCCACTTAAGTCCACTTTGGATATCTAGCGGGTAGTTCTGTTTCCTGACAACCCAGAACACATAGACCACGGCAAAAAGTCCCAGCCAGGCGAACCAGCGATGGATAAAGACAATGGTCTGCGGGGCTTCGATGATATTAATGATTGAACTGAACAGATTGGGTGGGACCAACATGCCAAACATCAGAGGCCAGGTATCTGAAATATGACCTGCTTTGAGTCCCGCAGTGAAGCCGCCATACGTGATCTGAATGATGAGCAGGATAAAAGAAACTAAAGCCAGCCTGGATGCCAGTGACCACTTTGCTTTTTTAGCTGGGTCCGGGAAACCAAATTTATGCCCAAGCGCAGTCCAGAGCGCGAGACCGAGCAGCGTCAGTGCGAGCAGCAGATGTAACGTCAAATTGAAGTGGCTGACGGAGGGACGATCGACCAGTCCGCTGGCGACCATGACCCAGCCGGCGAATGCCTGGGCGATGAAGAGCAATCCCATGACAAAGTAGATGCCGAATTCCCTGAAAGGGATCTTTTTTGTGAGCAGGAAATAGAAAACAGGAATGGCATACACCAGGCCAGCAAAGCGGGCGATAAAGCGGTGGATCCATTCAATATAGAAAATGTATTTGTATTCCTCCAGATCCATGTTGAAATTGATCTGTTTGAACTCGGGGGTCTGCTGATATTTGGCGAATTCGTCCCTCCAGGCCTGCTCGCCCATGGGCGGGACAGCCCCGCTGATGGGATTCCATTCGGTGATCGAAAGACCCGAGCGCGTCAGGCGGACAAATCCGCCAAAGACAATCAAAAACGCCACGATGAAGGCAAAGATGAAGAGCCAGTTCCCGACACGAGCACTCGGGACTATAGTCATCACGGCGCGGTTCTGCGAAGTGCCGGTGTTCTCCCGGTAAGTTTGTGGCATGTGGTATTCTCCAGTAGCAGGATCGCTGGCATTATAGCATTCACTTCGCGCTGAGCGGAGCTCCGCTGGTCGAGTAGCCCCGCATGCTTCCTGCGGGACGTATCGAGACTACGGAAGCGAAAATGAAACACACACTTGAATCCGACACTGGATTTCATGAATCAGCGCGCTGAGCGGAGGCTGGAGCGTTCTTCCCCGGCACCGACCAGCCGGGGCGGTGTGCAAAAGCCGCAGACGAAGCGCGAATATATTTGGGGACCCGCAAATATCCTGGCAAAAACGTTTGTCTACCCTCAGGGCGGGGGAGGTGTCAGCGCATCCTGGACTGTCAGTGTGTAATCGACCTGCTCATTCTGTGCGTTTCGCACAAGGATCGTATAGTCTCCGTCTGTCGGGATGGAAAAGTTGACAAGCCGCGCGACGCCGGGGCTTTGCTCATCCACGTAGGCCTGCTCGACTCCTGAAGGATCGCGCAGGATGAGAAGCGCACTTCCGAACGGGCCCACATCCAGAATAATGGTGACTGTGGCCGGTCCATCGCTAAAAATCCAGACACCTGCCTCATCGAAGTAAAGCGTACCTGTAACGGTCTGGTTCAGGGGGATATGATTGCCCGTCGTCTGCGTTCCATTGATCGCTGTACTGGATATTGCAGCGGGTGTGTCCGTGTTTGATGGTGATGTTGAAAGCCATCTTTCCAACAGAGGGCTGGCAAGCAGGGCAGCAATAATTGTGCCGAACAGGCCGATCAAAGCAACAACGATCATGGGATCGAGTCGTTTGTTTGACTCCGTGTTTTTCCTTGAACTTTTAGGCATCTGCAACCTCCGATGGAAGTATAAGGAAGTCACAATGGATTCCCCCGGCTTGAGAAGATGGAACGGTCTACAGTTTCGAAATAAAAATGCCCGTCGTCGTAAATGGCGGGCAGCGATGCTTAACTGGATTGCAGCTGCATCAACAATTGACGGTATTGTTCTGCAGTCGGCGGGTTCATCAGCAGAATCTGGTTGATGGTCACGATCGCCTCCTCTTTGCGCCCGGAGTTGAGGAACGAATCGGCAATCGAATCGAGCTGGTTCACGGCATCCTCGACCCGTCCAGCCTGCTGATACTGTTGGGCAAGGGCGCGGCGCAGGACAAAATCCTGCGGGCGATCCTGGAGGAGCTCCTCGATGAACTTGGTCCCCTGCCCACTGCGGCCGCTGGTTTGCAGATACATCAGATAGTTCTCGAGTTCGGCATTCGCCTGGGCAGGCTGGCCCAGGCTCAGATTGAGCTCGATCAGATTCCTGCGCACGCCCTCATCGTCGGGACGCAGGGTACGGATCTGTTCGTAGACGCGGATGGCTTGCTTCCAGTCCAGTTTCTGCATATCGATATCGGCCATGCGCTGGAGGATGTGGACGTTCCAGCTGCGGTCGGCGTTTGCCTGCTGTACGAAACGTAATGCCTTCGTATACGTCCTGCGGGCATTATCGAGCTCGGCAAGACGGTAATAGATGTCGGCCAGTTCCAGATATTCACGGATGGCATCATCCACCTGACCGCGCGCCACAAGCTGATCGATCAGTTTGGAACGCGCCACCATGTCCATGGGGGCAAGCTGGACCACACGGCGCAGCATCTTTGCAGATTGCGCCGCCTCCCCGCGGACGCTGTACGCCTGCGCGACTGTGGAAAATTTGGCGATGGCTTCTTCAGTGTGGTTCTCGCGGACGAGCAGGTCACCGATCAAAGTATGCAAAGGAAGATAAGTGGGCGCGTAAGTGATCGCCTGGAATGCCTCCTCCATTGCGGAGCGCAGGCGGCCGGCCCGCGCCAACTGATGGATGTGATTGATCGCTTCCAGGACCTGGCTGGACTGGGCCTGCAGGATCACATCTGCGATAGGCATGGGCATGTCTTCATCCTGAGACTTTGGCATTTGCTCGCGTGCCCGGTGCAGGTGGTCGCGCCAGTTCTTGCGCATGAGCATTTCATTGATGTTGTCGCACAGGCGATTGAGGGAGGTTTCATCTTTCTCGGATGCCTGTGCTTCGATGAGCGGCTCGTACATCTGGCGGATCTCCTCCGCCTGTTCGGCAGGGACAACCATCGAATCGGCAAGTCTGAGGGCTTCGAGATATTCGATCGAGGCGGGTCCCAGCCTTCCCAGCCTTTGGTTGACCTGTCCCAGAAGCAGGCGGGCTGCCAGGTTAAAGTCATTATGTTTGACGGCATGCTGTAGATGACGGACTGCCGACTCAAGCCGGTCTCCTTTGGACCGCAGCAACCCCAGATCGAAGTACAGCGCGGGGTGATTGAAGCCGGCTTCCAGGGCGTGTTCCAGCTCCTCGGCTGCCTGGTTTTCATGGCCTTTGGTCTGTGCATCGATTGCCTGGCCAAGATGAAGGACAACCTTGGTCTGCTCGGAGGACTGCATGGAGAGCTGTCCCGTGCCGCGCATGAGCGCCTGCAGGCCTCGCCGTGCCTGGACAGCCGCGCCGTCGTCGGTGGAGTAGTCGAAGAGGATCTCTGCCAGGCGGGTCAACGCCTTTTGACGCGCCTCGGCGATCGGGTCCAGACCGGAATGGGCCTGCTTCCTGGGCTGGTCCAACTGTTTGACCTGTGCCATTGCAATGGGACCCGTCCCGCCTTTGGGACGCAGGGGCTTCGGCAGGAGCTGCCCGGCGCGCAGCAGGGTCTGAGCCTGTTTTGCCTCAGCGCTTTCCGGATGGATTGCCAATGCCCTGTTGATCAGTTCGACTGTCTTTTCCACGTTGCCAGAGCGCTGGACGAGGCTGGCTACCGCGATGTATTCCGTGA
>DATFET010000146.1:0-3946 GCA_035250835.1 Anaerolineales bacterium | reverse complement strand
AACGAGCTGCCTCTCGAAACGGCAACCCTGACTCGTAAGATCGTTTCTCCCGCTGGGGATGATGACTTTGTGCGAGTGGCACTAGGCAGGGTGGGGGAGAAGTTATTAGCTGCGCCACTAGCGCGTGGAGCCGGTGTTATCAGTTCCCTCGTCCAGGCTGACGGCCTGGCTCTCATCCCTCGCGATGTTCAGGGTCTGGAGGCCGGCGAACAGATTGTGGTCCGTTTATACCGGAGTAAATCTGAAATCGAGAAGACGATATTCTGCATCGGATCGCATGATCTTACGCTGGATCTAATGGCCCAATTCCTTTCTGGTGCGGACCGTCGTCTTGCTTCGGCAAACGTCGGCTCTCAGGGCGGATTGATCGCACTCCGCCGGGGAGAAGCTCATCTTGCAGGTTCACACCTGCTCAATCCGGCGACCGGAGAATACAATACTTCGTATATCCACCAATATATACCGGGCATCCCTGTGAAGGTGGTGGCACTCGTGGGACGCGAGCAGGGGCTATTGATCAGGCGGAGGAACCCGAAGGGTATTAAAAGCTTGGACGACCTCACCAGGACCGAGGTCCGCTTTGTGAACCGCCAGCGCGGTGCCGGTACACGCGTTCTGCTCGATTATCATTTGAATTTGATGGCAATTCGTCCAGATCGAATTGTCGGCTATGACCAGGAAGAGTATACTCATCTGGCAGTTGCGGCAGCTGTCTCCTCGGGACGTGCAGATTGCGGGTTGGGAATCGCCGCTGCGGCGCAGGCATTGGACCTGGATTTTATCCCTCTGTTTCAGGAGCGATATGATCTGGTCATCCCGCGGTCTTTTGCAGAGACGGACCTGCTTGCGCCTCTATTCGGACTTCTGACCGATCGCCGTTTTCGGGAAGCTGTTTCTCAACTGCCAGGTTACGATGTGTCCATTATGGGCAGGACGATTTTGGAGGAGTAGATGGCTGAAGCGCTCATCATTGACGACAACCGTTCCACAGCCGATGCGCTGAAACAAATGCTTGCGGTCCTGGGGTTGAAGTCGCGGGTGGCATACGGCTCGAGCCCGGCGATGTCACTTCTCGCGCGCGGGTATGTCCCCAGCTTTATCTTTCTCGATATCAACATGCCCGGCGTGGATGGTACGGAAATCCTGGCATATCTGCGCAGAGAACCGAAGCTGATACCGGTCTCGGTATTTGTGGTCACGTCTGATGACCAACCCGAAACGCGTTGGAAAGTGATGAAACTGGGTGCGACCGCCATACTCATTAAGCCGGCGACCATCGATGCCCTGGAAGATGCACTGAAAAAAGCAAAAATCCTGTAGCACTTCAGGAAGTCGGAATGATGACCGCCGCATTTCGTGGCGGTTCTTTATGAAATTTTAACTGATGTTACGCACCATCCCGAAGGTTTGGGTGGAAAACAAGACTGGATTACGGGAAACCTTCGGGACTTTCCGCGTAAGGTGAGATATTAAAACAAACAAAGGAACTGGATGGTGATGAGAAAAGTATTGCTGCTCGTTTTGGCGAGTCTTTTGATGATGGCTGCATGTGTGTCGGGACTGGATACTTCCGACCCGGATGAAATCGGTACGCTGGCGGTTGTGCCGGCAGCGTATGCCGGGAAGTCCAATCCATTGGGAACGGAAGCAGAAGTGGCAGGTGCCGAGGTTTTTGAGACGAATTGTGTCATGTGCCACGGACCTGAGGGACATGGAGATGGTCCTGCGGGCGTGTCTCTCCAGCCAAGACCGAAAAACCTGGCTGTCTTAAAGGAAAGTGCCAGTGATGATTATCTCTTCTGGCGGATCAGTGAGGGCAAGCCCGGGACATCCATGCTGGCCTGGAAGAGTATTCTGACGGAGGATCAAATCTGGCAGGCTGTTTCATTCATCCGCTCGCTGGAATAACCACCCCGCTCTCTTGATTTTCAGTCAAAATTGATGAGTAGCGGATAACGACTTATTGCTTATAATAGACTGACCCAAGGAGAGAAGCATGCCAATTTCCGCAGGAAACCCTGCGCCCGATTTCGAACTACTCGATGATACGGGCACACCCCGTAAGCTTAGCGATTATCGCGGCCGGAAAGTCGTGTTGTACTTCTATCCAGAAGACGATACCCCGGGCTGCACCAAGGAAGCCTGCAACTTTCGGGATGATTATTCTGCGTATGAGAAATCAGATGTCGCAATCCTGGGCGTGAGTCCGGATGATGTCACATCCCATGCGAAATTCAAAAAGAAATTTCAACTCCAGTTCCCCCTGCTTGCCGATGTAGGGCACAAGGTCTGTGATCTGTATGGGGTTTGGGGTCCTAAAAAGTTCTTTGGCAAGAGTTATGACGGGGTGCTCCGCACTACCTTCCTGATCGATGAGAATGGAAAGATTGTCAGAGTCTATGAAAAGGTACGTCCTGCAGAGCACAGCACTGAATTGCTCTCGGCGTTAGGCGTTTAATGATCGAAATAGGATTTTTAACTTTTGAAAAGAGTTTTCAGCTACGTGAATTCGTGACAAATAGAGGAAAGTTTGGTACATTATAGCGGTTGTGGTTCGGGGCGGTGCCCATTGATATTTCTGAGGAGAGAATAAGCATGCGACACTTTGTCATTGTGGGAATTCTTGTTATTGTCCTGACCTTTCTTACATATTTTGGCCTCACCGCGGCCGGTTTGATGCCTTTGGAGGCAAGTTCACAAGCCCAATATATTGACTGGATGTGGAATCTTGAATTGATTGCCATGTCCTTTCTTTTTGCTTTGATCGTTGTTCCAATGTTTTATAGTTTTGTAGTCTTTCGCCGCAGGAAAGGTGATACAACAGATGCAGAACACGTGGAGGGCAACACCACATTGGAAGTGGCATGGTCAATCACCCCGCTATTCATTGTGGTGGTGTTTGCCTATTTAGGCGCAGTCAATTTGGCAGATACGGTGCGCAGGGATCCGGACGCCATGGTTGTGAAGGTTACAGGCATCCAGTGGTCCTGGAAGTTCGAGTATCCGCCGATCAATGGAATCGCCGTTGTATCGGATGAGCTGCATATTCCGGTCGATCAGCAGGTGTTATTACAGATGACATCTTCCGATGTCATACATTCGTTCTGGGTCCCTGAATTTCGGGTGAAGCAGGACCTTGTTCCTGGGAGAATTACCGAATTGAGTATCACCCCAACCCAAGAGGGAAGCTACAAAGTGCGGTGCGCAGAATTATGCGGTACTTCGCACGCCTATATGGAGAAACCGGTCGTTATTTCATCACAGGAGGAATATGATGCCTGGATGGCGGCACGTGTTGATGAAGCTAAAGAATTGCAGAAAACTCCGGAAGGCGCTGGTCAGTTGTTGGTTTCCGCCAATGGATGTGCAGCCTGCCACTCGACCAATGGCGCAGAGGGGATCGGTCCAACCTGGTTTAATTTATATAACCACGAGGTTGAATTATCGGATGGCAGTGTCGTGATCGCAGACGAGCAATATCTCGCAGAATCAATTAAGTTGCCGCAAGCAAAGATTGTGGCCGGTTTCGAAACGCAGTTGATGCCGACCTACGGTTTTACCGATGAAGATATCGCGAACATTGTCGCATATATCAAGACGCTAAAATAATTAGCGAGGAACATTATGAGAAATATGAATCCTGTTGTTAAGGGGCTGCTGCTCCTGATTTTGGGAGGGGCGCTTGGATATGCAATTGGTCTGGGGATTGATTTTGCCGTCTCTGGCACGCTGAATTTCAACGGTTCGGTCGCCGCGGCATTTGCTATCCTGCTGGCATGCAGTTCCTTCTTCTTTGGGCTGTACGGGTATCGTGGGATCACGCGTGGCCTCGTCTGGCAGATCGTGGGGATGCTCCTGGGCGCTTTCTTCGTTACAGGCATCCGTGCCTTGATGGGCATAACCGATGTTTTCGGACCCTTCTTCTTCAGTGAACCAGCCTGGGTAT
>DATFET010000135.1:0-8862 GCA_035250835.1 Anaerolineales bacterium | reverse complement strand
GCTCTTTTACGACGACCCCTCCTACACAGGGTTTGTTTTTCCGGTGGACAAATATTTCCCTGCATGGGCGCTGGAAGAGGATCACCCACTCGTCCGTGCGGGACAACTGACTCGTGAACAAATTGGCCTGCCCTCTGCCCCAAGCGGCAAGTGGAACTTCTCCACCAACGGTATCTACTGGGCGGGCAAGGCCGGCATTCCCTCCATTGGTTTTGGCCCCGGCGATGAAGAGACCGCGCACACCGTGAACGATTCTGTTCCGCTCGATGACATGGTCAAGGCGACGGAGTTTTATGCGCTTCTGCCGAAGTTGTTGAGTGAGCAAGTGAAATAATGCTTCTGCATTTCGATACACTACCTGCAGGTTTTACTTTGTAAGAAATTACATAAGAAAACAGGTACACAAGCTAAAAATAGTTGGTTGACTTGTTCTCTTATCGACTCGAATATTTTTCACAAGGAGACAATACAATGCAAACGAATTTTCGCGGTCGCGATTTCATCGGCGACCTGGACTTCACCAAAGAGGAAATCGAAACAGTCCTGGACGTAGCCTGGGACTTGAAGCGCAAGCGTGCCCTCGGCCAACCTCATCCATACCTGCGGGACAAAGCGCTGGCGATGCTGTTCTTCTTCTCGTCCACCCGCACGCGCGGATCATTCGAAGCGGGAATGGCGCAGCTTGGCGGACACGGCGCCTTCATCGACTCGAACACCACCCAGATCTCTCACGGCGATACGCCTGTTGAGATCGGTGAAATCTTCGGCAGATATTTCGACGGTATCGCCATCCGTCACTGTGACTTTGGCGATGGCAACAAGTATTTGAACGAGGTTGCCAAATCCAGCCGCGCGCCGGTCCTCAACATGCAGTGCGATGTTTACCACCCCTTCCAGTGCCTGGCCGACCTGATGACCATCATGGAGAAGAAAGGACGCGACCTGCGTAAAAAGAAGATCGTTGTTTCCTGGGCCTATGCGGCCTCCTACCTCAAGCCGATCTCCGTTCCCCAGTCCCTGATCCTTCAGATGCCGCGCTTCGGCATGGATGTGACATTGGCTTATCCACCTCAGTTCCAACTCATGCCGGAAATTGTCGAACAGGCAAAGGAACAGGCGAAGATCGCGGGAACGTCTTTCGAGATGATCGAAGACGCAAATGGCATGACCGAAGCCTGCAAGGATGCGGATGTGATCTATGCCAAGTCCTGGGGTCCACTCTTGACTACCAACGATAAAGCCGATGGCAAGAAACTGCAGGATTCCTTCAAGAACTGGATGATGGATGATGCAAAGCTCGAGGTTGCGAAGAAGGATTGCATCTACATGCATCCGCTTCCTGCTGACCGTGATATCGAAGTGACCAGCAGGGTCTTGGACGGCCCGAACTCTGTGGTGTTCGATGAAGCCGAGAACCGCCTGCACGCACAGAAAGCCGTGATGGCGCTGACGATGGCCTAATATGTCATTGCGAGGAACGATGTGACGAAGCAATCTTCTAATCGAGGCGGGGATTGCTTCGTCGCCCTATGGGCTTCTCGCAATGACATTTTTAAGGAGAATATATGTCAAAACTCGCTGTAGTGGCTGTTGGTGGGAACTCGATTATCAAGGATGAAAAAAACGTCACAGTGGAAGACCAGGAGGCAGCCCTGGAAGAGACCGCCCATCATCTCGCGGACATGATCGAAGAGGGCTGGGACCTGGCGATCGGTCACGGGAACGGGCCGCAGGTTGGGTTCATCCTGCGCCGCTCCGAGATCGCCGCAAAGGTGGAGGGGATGCATGAGGTACCATTGGATGTCTGCGGCGCCGATTCGCAGGGCGCGATCGGGTACGAACTCCAGCAGGCCCTTCAGAACGAATATCATAGGCGCGGTATTAAAAAAGGCGCAGTGACAATCGTCACACAGACGCTGGTTGACCACACAGATGCCGCCTTCCAGAAGCCATCCAAGCCGATCGGCTCGTTCATGGGGGAAGCGGAAGCCAGGCGGCGCGAAAAGGATTTGGGCTGGTCAGTCGTCGAGGACGCCGGCCGCGGCTGGCGAAGAGTCGTTCCATCCCCCATGCCGAAAAAGATCCTGGAGCTGGAGTCGGTCAAGCTGCTGCTTAACGCCGGGGTGACCGTCATCACCGTGGGCGGAGGTGGGATCCCGGTGATCGATAAGGGCAACGGTGAGTATGAAGGCACAGCCGCAGTGATTGACAAGGACTTTGCCTCGTCGCTGCTGGCGCAGGAGATCGGCGCGGAACTGTTCCTCATCGCCACGGCTGTCGAAAAGGTCGCCATCAATTTTGGAAAGCCGAATCAAAAGTGGCTTGATAAAATGACGCTTGAGGAAGCAAAACAATATCTTACTGAGGGCACACATTTTGCCAAGGGCTCCATGGCTCCCAAGATCCAGGCCATCATCTGGTTCCTCGAGAATGGCGGTAAGCAGGCGCTGATCACCAACCCCGAAAATATCGGCCGCGCCCTCAAGGGTGAAACAGGCACATGGATGGTTAAGTAAGCTTAATCGCTTAACAGTGTAGTCGTTGAGCAGCCGCTCTGTTCATCCAGCGGCTGCTCAACTCTTGATCGATTAACCTGTTCGATGAAACGAGTTCATCCCTCTGTAATTCTTTTGATTACCGCCGTACTCACCTACGGCATTTTGATTCCACAACTGGGCTTTTACTGGGATGACCAGCCCATGTCGTGGATCCGCTATCAGCTGGGGCCTGAGGCGATGACAAAATATTTTTCCACGAACCGCCCGGTCTGGGGCTGGCTGTATCAGCTGACGACGCGGCTGATACCTCAGGTGCCGCTGTTCTGGCAGATCTTTGCGTTGCTCTGGCGCTGGCTGGGCGCGGTAGTGGTATGGGCGATCGCCCGTGAGCTTTGGAAGGATAAAGCGCGCTTCGCTCTCGGCATCGCTTTCCTGTTCCTGTTGTATCCGGGCTTCAACCAGCAGTGGGGGGCATATCTCTACAGTCATTTTTTCATTGTCCTGTTTTTCTACCTTTACTCGATCTATCTGATGCTGAAGGGCAAGCTGATCCCCGCCCTGATCTTTTCCGGGCTGAACTTGTGGATGATGGAGTATTTCTTCCCCCTGGAGTTTGCGCGCCTGGGGTTTCTCTGGATCTCGCTCTCAGATGAAATTCCCAACCCGCGCCAGCGGATCAAACCGACCCTCAAGCTTTGGATTCCCTATCTGATCGTTTTCGCACTCGCAGTTTTATCGCGCTTGTTTATCTTCAACAATCAGGTCTATGGCTTTGGGTTGATGTCACAGTTCAGTAGTGCGCCGCTGGCAACCTTTCTTTCCCTGATGCGGGATTTCCTGGTCAGCATTTGGACTGTGAGCCTCGCAGCGTGGAGTCAGATCTTCATAGCGGTGGACACAGATGTACACGGTATCCGCACGATCGGGTTGTATGTTGCCGTGTCCCTGATCGTTTTTGCCGTGGCCATTTACTTCCTGCTCGCGCAAAAGGAGGATGACGCAGGCAAAAGGAACATTTATCAAGCGATCGGTCTTGGATTGTTCCTGCTGCCATTTGCAGGCGCGCCTTTCTGGCTGACGGGTCTTACGATTTCCCTGGCTCACCCTGCCAGCCGCTTTACACTGCCATTCATCTTGTCGATCAGCTTGATTCTCGCAGGTCTGATCGAATTGATTCCCGTCCGCGCCCGCTATTATGTCCTGGCGCTGTTGATCGGCCTCGCCGCCGGGCGCCAGTTCGTCTGGTCGACAGATTATGTGCGTGACTGGCAGGCGCAGAAAAATCTCTTCTGGCAGATGACATGGCGGGCGCCAGGTCTGAAACCCGGTACGTTAGTCTTGATGAATGAGGAATTATCCTTCTCGGCAGATAACTCGTTGAGCGCGCCGCTGAACTGGATCTATGCACCGGACTCAGACGCCGATCAAATCGGGTACGTCCTTTTTTACCCGACCAACCGATTGGATGCATCGCTGCCATCCCTGCAGCCGGATGTACCCATTCAATATGATTACATCGCCGGGCAATTCAGCGGAAACACATCCCAGTCGGTCGCTTTTTATTATGACCCTCCCGATTGTTTGCGCCTGCTTGAGCCTGATATCGATTCAACCAATCGATTCATCCTGGACGATAGTCTCATGCGCGAAGCATCGGCGTTATCGAACAGCCAGCAGATCCTATCTACTCCAACGGCTGTCATGCCGAAGATATACGGTCCTGAACCGGATCATGGATGGTGTTACCACTTCCAGAAGGCGGACCTGGCTCGCCAACTCGGAGATTGGGAAAAAATTGCAGAGTTGGGCGATGCCGCCTTCAGGCTGGATGACCATCCTAATAACCCCGTTGAACGATTTGTTTTCATCGAAGGCTATGCTCATACCGGCGACTGGGATCGCGCCCTTGCGTACTCGCGTGAGTCCTACAGAGTCTCGAGAGAGTACGTCGGACCGCTGCTTTGTCAGCTTTGGAAACGAATAGAAACGGAAACAAGTGATGGCGTAGAAGGCGATGCGTTGACTGGCGAAGCCGTGTCGAAACGAAGCAATGCCTTGTCAGAGGCGGGGAACAAGTTTGCTTGTAATCCATGAATCATGAGCAATGTTCTTGCCTTTTGCAGTCCAAATCACCTAAAATAGGTGGAAATACGAGTCATGATAAAATGATTTTGTATAGACATAGTTTGGAGAAGAGTATCGAAAGGAGGCTGTTCCCCAGGAAAGAATCACCTTGCCGCGTATGCTGTCGAATATCCAATCACACTAAAGAGGAGTAGAAATGCGAAAGACATTTTTGCAAGTACTATTGGCGCTGACGGTATTGTCCCTGATCCTGTCAGCTTGTGCAGCACCTGCCACAGAGGCCCCTGCGGCGACTGAGGCACCCGCGACAGAAGTTGCACCTACCGAAGCGCCAGCCACGGAAGCACCTGCAGCCACAGAAGCACTGGTCACCGAAGCGCCGACTGAAGAATTTGTGTTCGGTATGCTCCTTGTGGGTCCTTACAATGATCATGGTTGGAGTCAGGCTCATTATGAAGCAGGTCTATATGTCGAGGAGAAACTCGGCGCAAAGATGATCTATCTCGATAAGGTCAACCCTGCTGACCGGCCTGGCACAACACCGGATCAGCTTGCTGGAGAGCTGGTTGCACAAGGCGCCAAGCTTGTGATCTTCAACTCAGATGATATGAAGGATGCCAGCACCGCATTTGCAAAGGCCAATCCGGATGTGCATGTGATCATGGCCTCCGGCGATCAGGTCTGGAGCGAAGGACAGGCTTTCGAGGAAATTCCAAACCTGACCAACATTATGGGCCGTATGGAATATGGAAAAATGATCGCTGGCTGCGCCGCTGCCCTGTCCACCCAGACCGGGCAAATTGGTTATCTGGGACCCTTGATCAACGATGAGACCCGCCGCCTGGCTGCTTCTGCATATCTTGGCGCAAAGCATTGCTGGACCGAATACGGTGGTAAGGATCCGGCTGACCTGCAATTCAAAGTAACCTGGATCGGCTTCTGGTTCAACATCCCGGGCTTCACATCGGATCCCACTCAGGTGGCCAACGACTTCATCAACACGGGCTACGATGTGATCATCTCCGGTATCGATACGACTGAAGGTCTCACCGAAGCCAAGAAGGCTGCGGAAGCCGGTAAAGCAGTCTGGTCGGTCCCTTATGACTTTATCGGCTCATGCGAAGAGGGCGCGGAAGTCTGCCTGGGCGTTCCCTACTTCAACTGGGGTCCTTCGTATGTTGAAAATATTCAGACCGCCATGGATGGCACCTGGGAATCCCATTTCGAGTGGAATGGTCCCGACTGGACTGATCTCAACAACCCGGACACGACCGCAATAGGCTTTGTCAAGGGTGATGCCCTGAGCGAGGAAACTGCCGCGAATGTGGATGCATTCACCGAGGCCCTGGCCGGCGGACTCAACCTGTGGACGGGTCCGATCAACCTGCAGGACGGTACCACCTATCTCGCTGACGGCGAAGTCGGCACGGACCAGCAGGTCTGGTATCTGCCGCAGCTGCTCGAAGGCATGGAAGGCCAGAGTGTTCCGCAATAAGTAGTATTTCGCGGGGGAAGGCTCATGGCTTCCCCCGCTTTTTTTAATCAAAGTGGTCGCCACAAGGAAGAGGATCATTGTATGAAGGTAGAACTGCGCGATATTCATAAACACTTCGGCAAGGTCCATGCGAATGCGGGGATCAACCTGGAAATCCCATCTGGAACGATCCAGGGCATCCTCGGCGAAAACGGAGCAGGCAAAAGTACGCTGATGAAAATCCTGTCCGGGTTTATCCGTGCGGATAGCGGGGAGATCCTTCTGGATGGCAAACCTGTGATCATATCCTCGCCCGCGGACGCCATTCGGCACGGTATTGGCATGCTGCACCAGGACCCGCTCGACTTCCCGCCTATGCGCGTGATCGACAACTTCGTCCTGGGGCATCCAGGTGGTCTTTTCCCGGATCGTTCCTCCGTCGCCGCGGAGTTCCATGAACTGGCGGAACGGCTTGAGTTTGCGATCGATCCGGATGCGTATGTGGAAACGCTCACCGTTGGCGAGAGACAGCAGCTGGAGATCATGCGCTTGTTGTGGCTGGGGGCGCGAGTTCTGATCCTCGACGAACCTACCACTGGCATCAGTGCCTCGCAGAAGGAAAAACTATTTCTGGCGCTGTTGAATAAACTCGCCGTTCAGGGAGTGACGATACTCTACGTCTCCCACAAGCTGGAAGATGTGGAAATACTCAGTGATTCGATTGCTGTATTTCGTCAGGGAAAGCTGATTGGGGAAACCAAGAGACCTTTTGATACGGATCGCCTGGTGGAGATGATGTTCGGAAAGAATATATCTCCCGGTGCACGTCAGAGCATGATTCAGGAAGATTGTATTTTAAGTCTAAGCAAGATGTCCGTTGAGGGTGGACGCTTACTGATTTCAGATGTGAATTTTCAGGTGAGGGCAGGCGAGGTCATTGGGCTGGCTGGTATGGAGGGGAGCGGTCAGGGATTGTTCCTGCGATCCTGCGCGGGATTGGTCCGGCCTGTGGCGGGCCATGTGGAAGTGATTGGGCAGAACCTGACAGGCAAGTCCTATCACATATATAAGAAAAATGGTGTGGAATTTCTCCCGGCGGCCAGGCTGGAGGAGGGCCTTGTGGCCGGTCTTACCTTGACCGACCACTTTGTGCTGGCTGAGGAACCGAAAGGCGTGTTCATCGACCGTGAGAGCGGCTTGAAACTTTCACAGGAACGGATTGCCTCCTTTAACATCAAAGGAAGGCCGGAAAGCACGATCGAGTCGCTTTCGGGCGGGAACCAGCAGCGCGCCCTGTTATCCCTGCTCCGTTCCCCGCTTTCGCTGGTCCTGATCGAGCATCCGACGCGCGGCCTCGACATTGAATCGGTGATTTACATCTGGGGCAAGCTAAAGGAGCGCTGCAAACAAGGCGCTGCAATCCTGTTTATATCTTCAGACCTGGAGGAAATCCTCCAGTACAGCGACCGCGTCCTGGTGTTCTTTAGCGGAAAAGTATCACGGCCTTTGGATGCAGCCAGCACCAGCGTTGAACAGCTGGGTCAATTGATCGGCGGTAAGGGCTGGGACGAAATCTCTGCCTCGCGAGTCAGCCATGATGAAAAATAGCCGTCTGGTTAACATCGGTTTCCAATTCCTGGCGCTGCTTCTTGCAGTAGGCTTTACCACGTTGATCCTCTGGGCAGCAGATGCCCCGCCTCTGGAAGCATATCAGAACATTATCACAGGCTCGGTGGGATCGTTCAAGAAATTCTCGGATGTGCTGGTTTCGTGGGTGCCGCTGATCCTGGTCAGTGCCGGGCTGTTGGTGACATTTGCGGCAGGGCTGTGGAACATCGGTGTGGAAGGCCAGATCATCCTTGGCGGCATTGCCAGCACCTGGGCGCTGCGCGAGCTTCAGGATACGAGCCTGTCTCCATCCCTAATTCTTTTGCTTGCCATTCTGGCGGGAATGGCCGGCGGTGCACTCTGGGCCTCACTGGCCGGGGCACTCAAGACCTTCGGCGGGGTGAATGAGATCTTTGGCGGCCTCGGTCTTAATTTTGTCGCCACCTCACTGACAATTTATCTGATCTTCGGTCCCTGGAAGCGGCCCGGCGTGGCATCCATGAGCGGTACGGAACCGTTCGATGAGGCCCTGCATTTATATCTGTTCCCCGGCCTGCGGCTCAGTCCGTGGGCGCTGGTGATCGCAATCGCTGCAATTGTTATTGTATATTTCCTCCTGCAGGGAACGTACTTCGGGCTGCGCCTTAAAGCAGTGGGCAGGAATTTCCGCGCAGCTTATTTGCTGGGCATACCCACCTGGCAATACATGATGATGTCGTTCATGATTTGCGGCGCCCTGGCAGGGATCGCCGGGGCGATGCAGGTGACCGCTGTGTATTATCGCCTGATCCCATCGATTTCCAGTGGCTACGGATATCTGGGCTTGATGGTCGCCATGCTGGTGAATTACCAGGCGATCTGGGCCGCGCCGATCGCGCTTTTCTTTTCCGCGCTGAACATTGGCAGTATTCAGCTCCCGATCGTCCTCAAGCTGGACTCATCCCTTGCCGGCGTTTTGCAGGGGATGCTGGTGCTTTTTGTACTGATCGTCGAAGGCATCCGGCAGCGTTTATTCCGTCGTGGATGAGGCTTACATGGACTCAACAACAATACTGATTGGATTGGCGAGCGTTCTCGTCGCAGCCGCGCCGGTCGTTTTTGCTGTGATCGGCGAAACCATTTCCGAGCGCTCAGGTGTGATCAACCTCTCGATGAACGGCACGATCCTGCTCTCCGCGATGGGAGGCTTCGCCGTGG
>DATFET010000129.1:0-7998 GCA_035250835.1 Anaerolineales bacterium | reverse complement strand
CTACCCGGGCCTGGTCATCCAGGTTCCTCAGACTGGCAATCCCTTCCCGGGCGACCGGATGCTGCAAAATCATCCCACCACCTACACGGTTGCTTCATCCAGTGAATCGCTGTACAGCATAGCCTGTAAATTCGGTGATGTTGATCCATCTTCCATCGCCGCAGCAAACGGATTGTCTCTCGGTGCAGCGTTGTCATCCGGTCAGCAGCTGAGTATTCCTTAGGAATTTCCGATTCGATTACAAGCCCAGGCAGTAAAGAGCCTGGGCTTCTGTTTTATAATGTCTGTACTTCTTATCAAAGGAAACTTCATGCCATTAGAATTTGTCAGGTCAGAAATACTTTTGAAGGGACGCGCCTTCAAGATCCGCCAGGATACTCTCAAGACTCCAGATGGACAGGAATTTAAATATGAGATCATCGAGCACGGCGGTTCAGTTGTTATCGTGCCTGTGGATGAGGATGCGAATATTCTACTTGTACGGCAGTATCGTCATGCAACGGGCATGGACCTGCTTGAACTCCCCGCCGGGACACTCGATGGCGAGGAGCCTTTCGAGGTATGTGCCGCCCGTGAACTCCGCGAAGAGACCGGCATGGAAGCCGGGCAATTGCAGAGGCTGGGAGGTTTTTATCTGGCGCCCGGGTATTCAAGCGAATTCATGGCCGTCTTCCTCGCAACAGACTTAAAGCATAATCCACTCGCAGGGGATGATGATGAATTTTTAGAGGTGGAAAAAATTCCTGCAAAGGATGCCATTTCCATGTTCGAGCGTGATGAAGTACTCGATGCCAAATCCCTGGCTGCCTGGCTGTTGGTGAAACCGCATCTGGAGAAATTCCTCGGGTAAATCAAGGAAATCGACTGGAAAAGTAGACTCAATTCTGCAAAAATCTTGAAAAAAAACAGGAGCTGTCATGCTCCTGTTTTCATTCCTACTAATTTTGTCCGATATATGACAACAGGCACGGGGAATTAAGTCATTCATAACTAACCGACACGAGTTAACGAGGATAAACTTGTCAGGATAGAGAAAAAATCACAGGCTTTACACCTGCTTCAAAGGAGCAAGTATGAAAAAACCAGTAATTATGACAGACGGGAATGAAGCCACAGCCTCTGTCGCGCATCGCCTCAGTGAGGTGATCGCGATCTATCCGATTACTCCGTCCTCGGGTATGGGTGAGTTTTCTGATGAGTGGTCAGCCAAAGGCAAAAAGAACCTCTGGGGTACAACTCCCCTTGTGATCGAAATGCAGTCTGAAGGCGGCGCGGCGGGAGCCGTCCATGGAGCGCTGCAAACCGGTTCGCTCACGACCACGTTCACTGCCTCGCAGGGTCTGCTCTTGATGATCCCCAATATGTACAAGATCGCGGGCGAGCTCACCAGCACAGTGTTCCATGTTGCTGCACGAGCGATAGCCGCTCACGCCCTTTCGATTTACGGCGACCACCAGGATGTCATGGCTGTCCGCCAGACAGGCTGGGCACTGCTCTCGTCCGGTTCCGTTCAGGAGGCGCAGGACTTTGCTGCCATTGCACAAATGGCGACCCTGAAGGCACGCGTCCCATTTCTGCATTTCTTCGATGGGTTCCGCACCTCGCACGAGGTCAATAAGATCTTCCAGTTGACGGATGAAGAGCTCCGCCTCCTGATGGACGATGAGCTGATCCGCGCTCACCGGGCGCGTGGCCTCTCCCCGGAGCATCCTGTCCTGCGCGGCTCTGCTCAAAACCCGGATGTCTATTTCCAGATGCGTGAAGCGGTCAATCCATACTACGCCGCCGTTCCAGAGATTACCCGGGAAGCCATGAATAAATTTGCCCAGGTGACAGGACGTCATTACAACCTGTTCGATTACCATGGTCATCCGGATGCCGAACATGTGGTGGTCATCATGGGTTCGGGTGGAGAAACTGTTGTAGAAACAGTGAAATACCTGGCTGCAAAAGGAGAAAAGGTGGGCGCGGTTCTGGTGAGACTCTACCGCCCATTCGCTGTGGAACACTTCATCGAAGCATTGCCGGAGAGTGTAAAGTCCATTGCTGTACTCGACCGCACCAAGGAACCGGGGGCAACCGGCGAACCGCTCTATCTGGATGTAGTGAATGCTCTCATCGAAGGCGGAAGGTCTGATGTTAAAACGATCGGCGGACGTTATGGCCTGTCATCCAAGGAATTCACGCCGGCCATGGTCAAAGCCGTACTCGATGAGCTTTTCAATCCCAGGCCAAAAAACCACTTCACAGTCGGCATCAAGGATGATGTAGCTCACACCAGTCTCGAGTTTGATCCATCATTCATGATCGAGCCCGAAGGCGTGGTAAGCTGCGTATTCTTCGGCCTCGGCGCGGACGGAACGGTCGGTGCAAACAAGAACTCGATCAAGATCATCGGTGAAGAGACTGATAACTTTGCCCAGGGCTACTTCTATTACGACTCGAAGAAGTCTGGCACGGTGACGATGTCTCATCTGCGCTTCGGTCCGCAGCCCATCCGCGCGCCGTATCTCGTGGAACTGAACCAGGCAAACTTCGTTGCCTGTCATCAGTTCTCGTTCCTGGAGCGCGTTGACATGCTGAAATACGCCAGGCCCGGCGCAACTTTCCTTCTCAATAGCCTCTATGGTCCCGATGAAGTCTGGGACTATCTCCCGCTGGAGGTTCAGAAGGATATTATCGAGAAGCAGCTCAAGCTCTACGTCATCAACGGTTATGAGGTCGCTGAAAAGACCGGCATGGGTGGACGCATGAACACCATCATGCAGACAGCCTTCTTCGCCATCAGCGGCATCCTGCCTCGAGAAGCTGCCATTGCCGAGATCAAACATTCGATCGAGAAGACCTACGGCAAGCGCGGGGAAGCCGTTGTCAAAAAGAATTTCGACGCAGTGGATAGCACACTCGCCAATCTATATGAGGTCAGGGTGCCGGCTGGGTTCACGTCGAAGATGACGCGCCGGCTCCCGGTCCCGGCTGAAGCGCCAGATTTTGTCTGCACTGTGCTCGGGGAGATCATCGGCGCCAACGGTGACAATATCCCCGTCTCGGCATTCCCTGTGGATGGGACCTTCCCCACCGGCACAACTCAATGGGAAAAGCGCAACATTGCCCTGGATATCCCCGTCTGGGATGAGAAACTGTGTATCCAGTGCGGCAAGTGTGTCATGGTCTGTCCGCACGCGGTCATCCGCCACAAGGTCTATGATGAGAATCTGCTGGCAGACGCACCTGAAACCTTCAAGCATATGCCTTCCAAATTTAAGGAATTTTCACAGGGCATGACGTATACGGTTCAAGTCGCGCCAGAGGACTGCACAGGCTGTACGCTGTGCGTGGAAGTCTGTCCTGTGAAAGACAAGGCCCGGGTTGAACGAAGAGCCATCAATATGGCTCCGCAGCCGCCCATTCGGGAACAGGAAGCAAAGAACTGGGACTTCTTCATGAGCATTCCAGATCTCGACCGCAAGCTCATCAATCCGTCCACGATCAAGAACTCCCAACTGCTCCGCCCGTTGTTTGAGTTTAGCGGTGCATGCGCAGGCTGCGGCGAGACGCCCTATGTAAAGCTGGTCTCGCAGTTATTCGGTGACCGGGCTGTGATCGCTAATGCTACCGGCTGTTCATCCATTTATGGAGGCAATCTGCCCACAACGCCGTGGGCGGTGGACGCTAACGGACGCGGCCCCGCCTGGTCCAACTCACTTTTTGAGGACAATGCTGAATTCGGTCTCGGTATGAGACTGACTTTTGACAAACAGCATGAGTATGCGCGCGAATTACTGGCTTCCTTCGAAAACGAACTTGGCAGTGAATTTATTCAGGCTGTGTTGAATGCGGACCAGTCGGATGAGGCAGGCATCGATGCGCAGCGCGAGCGCGTTGCGGAATTAAAGGACAAACTCGGCAATTCCAGCAACTCTCGCGCCAGGGATCTGGTCAGTCTGGCAGACAGTCTGGTCAAGAAATCGGTCTGGATCATCGGCGGCGATGGCTGGGCATATGATATTGGTTATGGTGGTCTCGATCACGTCCTCGCCAGCGGGCGCAATGTGAACGTCCTTGTTTTGGATACCGAGGTGTATTCGAATACAGGCGGTCAGGCAAGCAAGTCCACGCCGCGCGCCGCAGTCGCCAAGTTTGCCATGGGCGGCAAGAGTATGCCCAAGAAGGACCTCGGCCTCATCGCCATGTCCTACGGCTACGTGTACGTCGCTCGCATCGCCATGGGCGCCAACGACCAGCAGACCCTACGGGCATTGCTCGAAGCGGAATCCTATGACGGTCCATCGCTTGTCATCGCCTACAGTCACTGTATCGCTCACGGCTACGATATGGCAAAGGGTCTCGAACAGCAGAAACTGGCTGTCCAGTCTGGGCACTGGCCCATGTATCGCTATGACCCACGTCTCGCACAGCAGGGACAGAATCCTCTGATCATCGAATCGAAGGAACCCACCATCCCGATCTCGCAGTATGCTTATAACGAAACCCGCTATAAGATGCTCACCCAAATGGACGAGCAGCGCGCCGAGGAATTGATGCGCGAGGCACAGCAAGACGCCAAATCCCGCTGGACACTTTACCAACAAATGGCAGCCATGCATTATGGAAATGACAAAAACGGCAATAATGGAGGACAATCATGACGGATCTTTCGACAACTTATCTGGGTCTCCGCTTAAGGAACCCTCTCGTCGCCTCAGCCTCGCCCCTCTCCAGAAAGCTCGACCGCGCCAGGAAGCTGGAGGAGGCGGGTATTGCGGCGATCGTGATGTATTCACTCTTCGAAGAGCAGATCATCCACGAGAGCCTGGAGCTTGATCATTACCTCTCGCGCGGCACCGACTCCTATCCTGAGGCGCTATCCTATTTGCCGGATGGCGGCATCTATGCTGTACGCCCCGAAAAATATCTGGACCAGGTCGCCGGACTTAAGAAAGCATTGAACATCCCCGTGATTGGAAGTTTGAACGGCGTCTCGAAAGGCGGCTGGACCCATTACGCGAAAAGAATCCAGGAAGCGGGCGCCGATGCCCTGGAGCTCAACCTGTATTACATCTCAACCGATGTTAATATGACTTCCGCTGATATCGAGGATACACAGGTCGAGCTGGTTGCGGATATCAAATCTGCCATTAGCATCCCGATGGCTGTCAAGATCAGTCCGTTCGTTACTTCACTTCCAAATTTTGTAAATCGGCTTGTCGATGCAGGCGCGGATGGGATTGTGCTGTTCAACCGCTTCTATCAGCCGGACTTCGACCTCGAAGAGCTCGAGATCGTCCACAGCCTGGATCTGAGTACCTCAGCCGAGCTTCGCCTTCCCCTGAGGTGGATCTCCATATTGAGCGGGAAAATCGATACCGATTTTGCATTGACCAGTGGCGTCCATTCCCACAGGGATGTAGTGAAGGCAATGATGGCCGGCGCCAAGATCGCCATGATGGCAGCGACCCTGCTTTATTACGGGGAACAGTATGTGGGTCCCCTTTTGAGCGAACTGGAACATTGGATAACGGAGCATGAGTACGAATCAATCCAGCAGATGCAGGGAAGCATGAGTCAGAATTCCGTCAAGGAACCCGCGGCTTTCGAGCGAGCCAACTACATGAAAGTTCTTAACTCCTTCCGCGATCTGCCCTGATTGCCAGACGATGGAGAATCAAAAAAGGCTCTCGAAATCGGGAGCCTTTTACGTTGCCTGAAGCTATAGCGAATGAGTTAACTTTCAACAGGAGCCGGGGCGGTCTTGCCCTGCCGGAAGGTGATGCGGGCGCGGGTCAGATCGTAGGGAGACATTTCCATGGCGACCCGGTCACCCAACAGGATACGAATGTAGTGCTTTCGCATTTTGCCTGAGAGGTAAGCCAGTACCACATGACCGTTATCAAGTTTGACACGGAATTGAGTGCCAGGCAAAGCCTCAATCACCACACCTTCTGCACGGATTTTATCTTCTTCTTTCGCCATACTTCCTCTTTCTATTCACCATCCTTGGTGAACGTGCGCCGCTTGATGCGGCGGATCGCTTTCTTCTTTTCCATGCGGCGCTGCTCGCTCTTGGAAACGAACCAGCGTTTACGGCGAACAGTGCTCAACACGCCGCTCTTGACAACTTTCTTGCGAAAGCGCTTGAGCAGGGAGTCCTGTGATTCGCCACTGCGTAAATTTACAACTGCCAACGAAATTCACCTCCTTCCGCATGGAAGATCCCGGAAACAAAAACCGGCCGATGTGCAGACTCGGCCGGGGAGGGTTACTCAAAATAAGAAACGACAAAATGATCAGGGATCAATAAGAACGCTTCATACTCCTCGTTTTTTAATCTGGACACAAATGTGTCCGTCAACCGAACCTGCACTATGATTATACATGATTCACGCACAGATGAAAAGACTGCGCGTGATTTTAATTGGCTTTTTTGATATTTTGATACCCAGAATTGGGCTCATACTCTCGGCAAAACCTGAATAGCCGTATTATTAAAAGAAAAGTCCCTATTGGCAATGACCTACTCTCCCAGGAGGTCGCCCTCCAAGTACCATCGGCGCTGACGGACTTAACTGCCGGGTTCGGGATGTTACCGGGTGTATCCCCGTCGCTCCAATCACCATAGGGACTTATTCACAAATGAATTGCTGAACAGTAACTGATTTTCTTCTGTGTGGAAGAGTAATAAGTTCTCCACATCACGGGATTCAGCCCTCGACCATTAGTACAACTTAGCTCAACACATTACTGCGCTTACACTTGTTGCCTATATAGCAGGTGGTCTACCTGCGGTCTTACTCCATTAACTGGAATACAGGGATCTAATCTTGAGGCGAGTTTCCCACTTAGATGCTTTCAGCGGTTATCTCTGCCCGACGTAGCTACCCAGCAATGCCGTTGGCACGACAACTGGCACACCAGAGGTCAGTCCACTCCGGTCCTCTCGTACTAGGAGCAGCTCCTCTCAAATCCCTTACGCCCACAGCGGATAGAGACCGACCTGTCTCACGACGGTCTGAACCCAGCTCGCGTACCGCTTTAACGGGCGAACAGCCCGACCCTTGGGACCTTGTCCAGCCCCAGGATGCGATGAGCCGACATCGAGGTGCCGAGCGAGATCGTCGATGTGAACTCTTGGATCTCACCAGCCTGTTATCCCCGGGGTAGCTTTTATCCGGTAAGCCACGGCCCTTCCACTCGGTACCGTGGGATCACTAAGCCCTACTTTCGTATCTGCTCGACGCGTTGGTCTTGCAGTCAAGCTCCCTTATGCCTTTACACTCTTTGGCAGGTTTCCATTCTGCCTGAGGGAACCTTTGGGCGCCTCCGTTACTCTTTGGGAGGCGACCGCCCCAGTCAAACTGCCCACCTGGCACGGTCCCCCGCCCGGATGACGGTGCGGGGTTAGGGTCTAAGTATAATCAGGGTGGTATTTCACTGACGGCTCCACCGAGGCTAACGCCCCAGCTTCACAGCCTCCCACCTATTCTACACAGATCATACCCAAACACAATGCCAAGTTGCAGTAAAGCTCCACGGGGTCTTTTTGTCCTGCTGCGGGTAGGCCGCATCTTCACAGCCATTTCAACTTCACCGGGTCCCTTGTTGAGACAGTGCTCTGATCGTTACGCGGTTCGTGCGGGTCGGAACTTACCCGACAAGGAATTTCGCTACCTTAGGACCGTTATAGTTACGGCCGCCGTTCACCGGGGCTTCGGTTCGAAGCTTCGCTTGCGCTAACCTCTCCCCTTAACCTTCCGGCACTGGGCACGCGTCAGCCCCTATACATCGCCTTACGGCTTAGCAGAGACCTGTGTTTTTGTTAAACAGTCGCCAGAGCCATTTCACTGCGACCCTCCTGCGCTTTGGTTACCCTAACGCTAGAGGGTACCCCTTCTCCCGAAGTTACGGGGTCATGTTGCCTAGTTCCTTAACAAGGGTTCTCCCGTTCGCCTTGGTATACTCTACCCATCTACCAGTGTCGGATTGCGGTACGGGCACTCA
>DATFET010000101.1:0-11570 GCA_035250835.1 Anaerolineales bacterium | reverse complement strand
TTACCGCTTGCGCGCCGGTCGGGAGTCTTCCGTCATTTAATACACCCGCCGGGCGGATCGGGGTTTTGATCTGTGCGGATTCCTGGTTTCCCTCGGCTTATGACCGTCTCAAAGCCCTGAAAGTGAAAACGATCGCCGTCCCCTCATTTGGACATGGCGGTCTGAAAGCATGGATGGAGATCTGGAAGGGCTATGACGGCTGGCCTAACCCGGCCGATGTAAATCCGAAGGACGTAAACAAAATCACCAACTCAAAAGCCTGGCTCAAATATTCACTCGTTGGTCGCATTGACGAATCCAAAGCTGTGCATGGGATCAATGTCTTCCTGCATTGTGGCTTATGGCCTGACCTGGATGCAGGCGGCGGCGTTACCGCTGTTGTCCTCAAAGAGGATAAGTGGAAAAGGGAAAATAAAACTCCCCAGGCTACAATGAACAATTTGTGGCTTTGAGGTACAAGTTGATTCGCAGCTACGAACGCAAAAAGGACAGGTTCCGCAGGGAACCTGTCCTTTTTGTGTGGGCCTGGACCGATCAACACGTAACGTACCATTCTCAAGGATAAATCCTGAGCAGGTCGACCTGTGTCTGTGGTGCGAAAATCAAAGTGTAGTCCTGAATATCCTGCAGGTGCTGGTCCACTGCCTGTTTCTCGATTCCAGTTGGAGCGTAGACGGTAAACGCTGCATTGCATGTGGCCGCGCTGATCTGCGTGCGCTTATCGGGACCATAGATGATGCTCGAAACAACCCCATTCTGGTCGCTGATGAACATATCATCAGGCTTGAGAATTTGCTCATCCCCTCTCATTAACGTGTAACTTTCAGTTCCTTTTGAAACTTCCAGTGTGAGCGGCAGTTGCAGGATGTCCAAATCATGCCCTGCGGTCAACAGCATATTTTTCATCTCTGCCATGAACATTGCTTCGACGAGCGCTGATACGCTAGGAATCGGTTTGCTTTTCCAGGCAATCGATTCCAGCTGCAGCTGAACATGATAGGATTTCTTGAAACGCCGGTAATAACTGTTATAGGCCTGCAAAACACGATGACTCGAAATCGCAGCGCGATCCTGCCCAGAGAATTGCGAACGCAGTTGTTCCTCGAGTTCCGTTTTGCGTTTTTCCAGCGCCGGATGCTGAGATGGGTTGTTGACTCCGCGCAGCACCAGTACCCCGGCATGCGCCCCAGGAAAAGCGGATTTCCAGGCGGAGGATACTTCAAACATAAAGTCGTTTATCGGGGACCCAGGAACTTTTCCCCGTTGTAATGAATCAAATGCGAAGGCATTTCAGCGATCCAGACCTCCGTATCCCATGCAATATCATTCGCGTATTTTTTGTATGTTGTGAAATCGAGAAACGCTGTTACATATACTTTGCGAGCCTTGGAATTTTTAAATAGTTTTTCCAATTCAACCTGGCGTTTTGGCGACACAGGACCATGTGTAGTCACAGCTTCGATCAGGTACAGCCATTGCCTCCTTTGGTCGTACAAAATTACATCAGGGAATTTGTCGTGTTTTGAAACCGAAATTCCGAGTTTGGCAAAAGTTTCTTTGTCCAATATCAAAGTTTTTTGAGCGGTGTCGCCTAAGTAAAGAAGTTTTGCGCCCGATGCAAAACGAGGGCCAAATTCCTCTACGATAGCAACTTCCAGTTTATTGTGCCTGCCAGGAGATAACCTGTATACTTTTCCTTCTTCAATTTGTAAGGGTATTTTGATCTGTTCTTTGTCTCTCTGATACACATCCAGCAACCTGCCCTGCTGATTAACAAACTCACTGCTCTTCGATATCCAGTCAGATGTACCATAGGCATGAATTACATCCAGAATCGGGCTGGACAGAACATAATTCGTTAAACCACTGTTCGTAGGACGTTCAGGGTCATCGCTGTTACGGATCACAATTCCTGCTTGTTCGAACTGATGCAGTACTCTTCGCCGAATGGTTTCCCTGCTGTTTTCCGCATATACACGGCCATATCTCTGTTTGATTTCGCTCAGAATATCGTGAGCTCGCAGGGTCTCACTCTTTGCATTTTTCCATGGTGTGCTTTCTGACAATTGAGCAAGTGTCAGTAGTGTAAGAGCCGAAATCTCATTTTGTTGTGCGGCAGGCAGGCCGAGCGCCTCCAAAATTTCCTGCGCCTGTTCAATTTTTCCCATTTTGATCCTCGTCTCCTGTATCATTGGAAATTCGTCAGTGAGCAGATTCGATTCCCAAAGTGTTGTAAAAATATTATGATCGATACTATCCTGTGTGACAAGTTGTGCCTTTTGAATATTTTCTCCGATATTTCTCATCACTTCCATGGGAGGAATAGGCAATATTCTTAATTCTGCTGCGTTGACTTGGGTATTTCCGTTCACAATCCGAAAATATCGGTCAACGATTGCGCTGTTCAAGAAAGCGGAAAGCCCTATTGTTTCAGAATTAGAAAGTATTCCTCTTTTTCTAAAAATAACATTCAAGTGGTTTTCAAAACCAATAAGATCAAATTCAAATCTTTCACCAATAAATGGCGCAGATATGAGACGCCGACGGTCTTCTTTTGCGCTGAAACGGCGCAGCAGTACATAATTTGAGTTTGGTACAAGCAGAGAGGGATCGTTTACTGAAATTGCCTGCGGTTTTTCAAAACTGTCAAGTGGATAAACGACCTGGTAAGGTTTGATGTGTTGCATCCACAGCAGAGGAACTGCTTCCTTATCAGCCTTTATTTGCTCGTTCAATAATCCCCTTGACCGGAAAGGGACTACCCGACCTGTTGAAACCTGAAGCCCATACTTTTCGAGAGAGCCATCCCATCTATCTACAGCTTCGAGGATTTGTTCATCAAGAATTCCTGTTGGAACTCGAAACAGGAGAAGCCCATCGTGGTCATTTAAGAAATGTTTGAATGAAACCTGGCGGGAAATAATTCCATTTTCCAAACTCTTGTCATCTTCGGATGATGAAATTCTGATGGAGCCTGTCCAATACCGATGTTCCTGCGGTTGGGCTGGCTTTTCAAAAGAGAAGATAACATTCTCCTGTAAGACATCTCCGAAAACATCGTTGCGGGACTGAAAAACATGAAGTGAAGCTGGTATAACATCTTTGAGCAGATCACGGCGAAACTCAGAAAAATATACCCCGGAACAGAAACTGCGTGGAACGATAAAGCTCGCTTTTCCCTCGGGAACAAGCAATTTTGCAGACAAAGCCATGAATAAAGTGTAGATGTTTGTGTTCCCATTCAGTTTCCCTGCGGTTGCTTTGACACGCTTATCATCCATATTTAGCTTGAAATACGGTGGGTTACTGATTACGTGGGTAATTCCGATTTTTTCTGTTTTTTTTGTGTCAAACAAGGTTGGCTGCTTACTTGGCAGACAGGCAAGGACAAAGTCCTCCAAAAATAATTGCCAGGTGATTTTTATGCCATAATTTTCCGCATGGGTGCTCGCTACCTCTAAAACTTCCCGGCTGACCTCGAACAACTCCTTATCTATTTCATATGCATTTATAGAAATTTCGATAGGGTCAGCCTTTGTGATCAAGCGTTCAATTACAGCCGATATTAAGACCCCTGACCCGCAGGCCGGCTCCAGCAGAGTATCCCCACTCTTGAATGGTTCTAATTGCTGTGCCATGTAACGAGCAATTGTTGGAGGTGTAAGAAATTGACCATATTTCTTGAGAATTTCAGGAGATTTCTTCCCAAGAACACGTTTCCCCTGCTCGTAGCTATAGGCGACCAAATCCAACTTTTCCATCGACAGTATTATAAGCCACTCTCATGCATCAGATTTTTATAAACCTCCCCCTTCGTCCAGTTGCGCGGAGTAGAGGTATAAGGTATACAGATAGACACGTATACAGGATTTCCTGACTGCCTGCTTCCTTGTATACTTGTTAACCTGTTTACAACGATCCGACTACGGATCTACTCGACCAGGAGACTAATCATATGTGGCACGGTGGTGGCTGGTTTATGTACATGCGCTCGGGTGACGAGAAACCCAGGGTCACCCGCGATTTATTGTTACGCGTTCTGTCCTATGCTCGTGGATACTGGTGGCATATTGCCGGTATGCTCGTGACAATATTGTTGACGACGTTTTTGTCCCTGCTGACACCGCTGATCTTCCGCAATATGATCGATGTGGTGATCCCTGCCAAGGATATCGATCAACTGATCCTGCTCAGCCTGGCGCTGCTGTTAATCCCTGCAGTGGTAGGCGGGATCAATGTCATTCAACGGCGGTTGAACGCGACGGTGGGGGAGGGTGTTATCTACGATCTGCGCTCGACGCTGTTCGCGCGGCTCCAGCGTATGTCCCTGCGTTTTTTCACCAACACCAGGGTCGGAGAGTTGATGTCCCGCCTCAACAATGACGTGGTCGGCGCTCAGAACGCCATCAGCAATACCATCGTCAATATCGTGACCAACCTGATCGAAGCGATTGCTTTGTTCGTGGTCATGTTCACACTCGAATGGCGGCTGACCCTCGTCAGCGTGCTCATCCTGCCGCTCTTCATCATTGCAGCGCGAAAACTGGGGACAGTGCTGCGCGATATCGCCCGTCAGGCTATGGAAATGAACGCTCAGATGAATGCCCACATGAACGAGACCCTCAACATCGGCGGCGCGCTGCTCGTCAAACTGTTTGGCCGCTCCCTCGAAGAGGAAAAGCGTTTCCGTGAGCGGGCTGCCAACGTACGCGATGTCGGCGTCAGGAGGGCAGTGGTCGGTTCGACGTTCTTCGTCATCTTCGGACTCGTCAGCGCTGTCGGTACGGCGCTGGTCTACGGTCTCGGTGGGTATTTTGTAATTACCGATGTCTTCACCATCGGGACCATCGTCGCCTTCGGTTCCTATCTCGGTCAGCTTTACGGTTCGCTCCAGGGGTTGGCAGGCGCGCCCGTTGAGTTCTCCACCTCAATGGTCAGTTTCGAGCGCGTCTTTGAGGTCATCGACCTCCCGCAGGATATTATTGAGAAGGAAAATGCAATCGTTCTTCGCGATGTGAAAGGCGAACTGGAATTCGATAACGTAACCTTCAATTATCGTGTGGATGAATCCAAATTGCTCAAGGATGTCAAACGTTATGGGCGGATGGAGGATGTGGGCGCGGTCCTTTCTTTAGCGGGGAAGGAAGGTGGAGCGAAGACCAAAGACAGTCCACGGTCCGCGGCTGACGGTCCAAAAGGGAACGGCTCTTCGACCGAAGCTGAAAGCGACTCCACATCTCAGGCTCGAGAGGTCGCCCTGGAAGGCGTCTCCTTTATTGCCCGCCCCGGGAGTCTGGTCGCATTGGTGGGTCCTTCGGGCGCGGGCAAGACGACGATGACCTATCTCATCCCCAGACTGTATGACCCAACCGATGGCGTGATCCGCATCGACGGGCATGACCTGCGCGACGTCACGCTCGATTCGCTTTCGTCCGCGATCGGCATGGTGACGCAGGAGACCTATCTCTTCCACGACACGATCCGCACCAACCTGACCTATGCCAAAATCGACGCGACCCAGGCGGAGATCGAATCGGCGGCCCGCGCGGCCAACATCCACCAGTTCATCATCGACCTGCCCGACGGCTACGATACAATCGTGGGCGAGCGCGGCTACCGCTTGAGCGGCGGCGAAAAACAGCGCATCGCCCTGGCGCGCGTGATCCTCAAAGACCCGCGCATCCTCGTCCTCGACGAAGCCACCAGCCACCTTGACAGCGAATCCGAAGCGCTGATCCAGGAGGCGCTGAAACGTGTCATGGCCGGGCGCACCAGCATCGTCATTGCTCACCGCTTGTCTACAATTCTGGCGGCAGATCTAATTTTAGTGATGGACAGGGGACAAATTGTGGAGCGCGGCACGCACGAGGAGCTGCTTGCACTGGGAGGATTATATTCCCAACTTTATGAAACACAATTTAGAGGAGAAAGAGTATAAACTTCTGCGCTGCTTATGTGGCGCTCTGTACTATTCCATTATTTCAAGGACAATAATCTCCACGGTTGATGGCCGCAGTTGTAGCCTCAGTCCAATTGACATTGACTGGAGCTCCGCAGTTTGTAGTTCCGGTATGACATACGTATATGCTATGGTCTCCTGGCGTGGTCTGAAACTCACTTGTTGACTCCGCCGATATCGTAAGAGCAAAAACGTCATCGACATAGTAATCCTGATCATCGCAATTGTTGTTCGTTAAAGTGATGGTGATTACAGCCGGTGGTTCAGTAGCATTTTGACAATAATCCCCACGCTTGATGGATGCAGTTGTCGATCCGATCCAGTTGACATTAATAGAATCTCCGCAGTTTTGAGTTTCGGAATGACATGTGTATAATTCGTGTTCTCCTACTGTGGTTTGAAATTCATCCGTAGAATCCGCCGCAATCGTAAGAACAAACACGCCATCAACGTAGTAATCCTGAGTAATACAATTATTGTTCGTTAAAGTGATGGTGATCGAAGCCGGTGTTTGAGTACCATTTTGACAATAGCCTCCCCGGTTGATGGATGCAGTTGTCGATCCGAGCCAATTGACATTGGCAGGAGTTCCGCAGTTCAAAGTCCCGGGATGACATGTATACACCTTATGTGCTCCTGCCGTCGTTCGAAATTCACGGGTTGACTCCGCCGGTATCAAAATAACATTCACGTCATCAACATAGTAATCCTGAGGATCACAATTATGATTTGTGATGGTGATGGTGATCAATTCCGGTGATGGGGATACCGTCTCTGTAGGGATATTTGTGGGTACGGAGCTTGGTTGGGGGGTTGGTGAACGCGGGCCGATGATGCCCACTGAAACTAAAGCTACGATCAGCGCTGCAGCCGCAGACACAACGCCAGCGATGCCAGTCATGATGCCGGGAATTGTTTCCCAAAATGATTTATTCTCTCTGGCAGCCATAACTTCTCCAAACCATCAGCTTAATACAATCGCAGGGGCTCTCTAAATTATAGCACTCAATAAAACTGACAGATCATCCTCCGATTACGACTTGGATGATGGAGCAAAAAGAGTCGTGAATAAGTTGGCGGACTACTATGGATATACCCAAAGAACAGACAGACCTTGACAAACTTACTAACTAGTAAGTAAAATATGGGCATTATGGTCAGAAATACAAATACAAAACGGGCAATTTTGGATCTGGCAGAGTCCTTTCTGCAGGAGAAGGGATTCAACGGCTTTAGCTATGCCCACATCGCAAAAGAACTGGATGTGAAGAATGCGGCCATCCATTACCACTTCCCTTCCAAAGAGGCATTGGTCTCTGCGGTGATCCAGCGCTATCGCGACCGTTTTAAACTTTGGACCAACAACTCACGCGTCAAAGACCTGACACCCCAGGAAAAGCTGGACTGGTTCTTTGGCATTTACACCAGCACGCGCGCCGACAATGGCAAGGTCTGTCTGGCTGGCTCGCTGGAGACTGAGTTCAATTCCCTGCCCGATTCTGTACGCGAGCAAACCCAGGCATTGACCCGCGAGCTTCTAACCTGGCTCCAGGCTACGCTGCAGGAGGGCAGAGAAGCGGGTGTTTTTTATTTTAGCGGCGAGCCAGCCGATAAAGCGGCATTGATTCTTTCCAGCCTGCAGGGTGGGTTGCAGATGGCTCGCGCTCTGGGAACTGGCAAATTCCGGGCGGTGGTCCAGCAGCATAAACAGGATCTGTTCGTGCCTGCGTAAATTTTTTTATCGTCAAAACTTACTGGGTAGTAAGTAATTACAAATTGGAGGATGAATGACAATTTTAGATTCAGCTGCAGCGAAACAGAAACCAGTCGTGGAGAAAATTTATCGGGCATTTTTCAGTCCCTCACGCTACGAGGAAAAATCGTCGGATCGGGAAGTCATTGAGTGGGGAAATAGTTACCGCGTCCCGTTTGCCGTCGGTGAGTTGGCGGTTACAACCTGGGGAAACAACGCTCCCACCGTTCTTCTAATGCATGGTTGGGGCGGCGCCCGCGCCCAGATGACCGGCTTTGTCGACCCGCTTTTGTTCGCTGGATTTCGTGTCGTTGCGTATGACCAGCCTGCGCACGGCGAATCGGATGGGAAGACGACCAACCTGCTGGAGATCGCTCCCAGCATGGATGTGATCGCCAGACGGGAAGGACCTTTCCATGCCGTCATCGCTCATTCGTTTGGGACATTGATCACTTCGTACGCATTGGTCGAGCGAAATTTCCCGCCTCCCGCACGGCTTGTCTATTTCGGCGCGTTCAATCAGCTTTTGGAGGCCCTGCCGCGCTTTCAGGAATTGGCGGGTCTGACCGATGACCTGATGGATGGCTTCCGCGCGTTGCTCTATGAAAACTTCGACCGCGACCTGTTAGAGTCGATTACCAACGAGCGATTAACTCCTCACATCCATATCCCAGCGTTGATGTTCCACGATGTGACGGATAACGTTACGCCGGTCGAAGACAGCCGCGCCATTGCCCGCGTTTGGAAGCACGCCCATTATGTGGAGACGGAAGGACTCGGTCATCGCGGCGCTTTGCAATCAAAAGAGATCCATGAGCAGGTGGTGAAATTCCTGAAAGACTAACTCGCGAAAACAGGAAGACTCGCTTGAAACGAGTCTTCCTGTTTACTTTTCAAGCCATATCTCCAGACCAAGAGTATCCTCGACAATTTTTGCCTGCCGGAACTTTGTCTGGGATGCAAAGTTTTGGATTTCAGCTGTTGTGTAGGCATTTTTGATCAGGGTATGGCGGAAGATGAATTTGGTCATCCAGGCATTGAAGCCTTTCATGTGCAGATCTTCTTTAATATGTCTGTCGATCTTTTCCATTGGCACATCCCGCCGCAGGTCCATGATGCAGGCTTTGCCGCCCGGCCGCAGCACCCGGTACATCTCACGGATCGCCTCGACCGGTTGGGTGAAATTCTTGAATGCAGCCACGCAGATGATGAAATCGAAGGTGTTCTCTTCGAACGGCATGTCCGATGCATTGCCGTGACGAAAATCGACAATCACATTTGCCTGCTTCGCGTTCTCCTGGGCGATCTCGATAAATGTTTTGCTGATTTCAAGCGCGGTGACCTTGTAATCGCCGGTTTTCGCAAATTCGATCGCGAGAAACCCTGGACCTGGCGCAACTTCAAGGACATGAGTACCTGGCGTCAACTCGCCCTTCACTTTATTAAAGGTGGCTTTCTGTTCTGGAGCACGCCCCGTACTTTTGGCATACCATCTGGCAATCATGCCTTCCATCGCCAGCCCCTTATAGGGCTTGACGGGTCTTTGCGAACTTAAATTTTGTGCTGACATATTCAATTCCTATTCCTTGTAAATTCCAGAGATAAATCTGGGTGAGAGTGGGATATCGAAATCCGCGACTTCATAGAAGCGCATCGCTTTTCCATCCTCCGAAAGCTCGAGCCTGCTTGTGACCAGCCCGGCATCTTCAAGCTTCTTCAAATGCATGATCAATAAGGGCCGGCTGATGCCGATCTCGCGGGCAAGCTGGCTGACGTAATTCGTCTCGTTGACGAGTGCTGTAATGATCTGCAAGCGGTGTGGATTTGCCAGAGCCGAGAGAACTTCAAGCAGATCCAGGCCTGATGATGGGGACATGGCTACTGTACATCGGCAAGCAATTTTTCGATGGCAGCCAGACGGGCGCGCATATCCTCCAGCGCGATGGCGATCTTTTCCTGTTCCTCCGCAGCTCTCTGTTCAGCGGATGTTGCCTGTTCGGCGAGCTTACGATATTGCTCAGTCTGTTCCATGGCCTTGTCGGTTTTTGCGATGCTCATGCCCTGCCATAACATCACCATAATGACAGTGATAGCGATGATGATTGCGATGATCAGTTCTGAACTCATATTGCCTCCAAAATTTGATGACTCACACTAGAACACAAATAGCTTGCATGTGTAAGAAATATTTTACACGTGAAATTAAAATATGTCAAGTGGTGAATCATACAAGCAAGGAGTAGCCCGCCTTGTCTCTCTATCCCCTGCTTTTATGGAACGCAATACCAGACGTAGGTTGGTTTGTCCAGTGCGTATGGATAGTATGGAGAATCGTAAGAGGCGCCGATCTGCGAGCTTTCGGGCAGGAAGACGAACAGCAGTTCGCTCAGCTCCGCCGTGGCTGGAAGATCGAACCGCAGCCAGCCATCCAGCTCCTGGCCCGGGAAAATGACCGGGCCCAGTGTGGTGTAGTCCGTATAGCCGGCGCGGTGACCGTAAGTGGGCTTTAGCTCAGTGGCGGCATACAACACACTGAAGTTTTCAGCGAGCGGCAGGTTCATTTCGGTCTGCCCAGTATTTTTGAGGCGGAGGTGTGCCCATAAAAATTTTCCTCCAGTGGGCGGAACCCTCGTGGAACCAAAATCAGTTACATATTCCTCGGTGAACTCGAGCTGTTCCATGGTCACTTGCAGATGGTCCCAGGTGACCGAACTGCCTGGGGAAGATGGCGTGGGAAACACCTGCACATTGGTTGGGGTAAGCGATGGAAACGGCGTTGCGAGAGGGGGAGTTTTCGCTGCCTGAGTCGCTACAGCCAGGCAGGCGATTAAGATAAGTAGCCCGATTGCAAAGATCACGGATATTTTTTTCATGGAAGCCTTGATGTTTGTACAATTGTAATACGCAGAAAGCTCTATCCGGTCTCATCTATCCCCTACGCGCGTAAGAAGAGTCTTATTATTTCACCGGCATCGGGTGAGGAGCAGAAACCGGTCTCCTGATCCAGGAGCCGATCCAGTCGGCGATAATCGCCGGCAGGATGGAGAAAAATCCTCCCAAAATCAGCACCGGACCCAGCCAGATGGATAGATCCAGCTCCAGGAAATTCGAGCAGGACAATGGCTGCCCAACCTGAAGAATGGGAATGCAGTCGCTAATTTCAAGCAATATACCCAACCCCAGGGTGATCGTCATCCCGGCGACAAAAGCCGCAAATAATCCATGCGCCCACCCGAGTTTTACGAATCCAGCCACAAGAATTGCCACCAGGACCTGGATCAGAATGGCGAGTCCGATTTGAAATATACGGAAGTTGAATACCCATTGCGCTGTGGTCCGGATATCCGGATCGACACCGAAATGAAGTAATACCCTCGCAACCAGGATGAACCCTAAAAATCCGGCTGCCGCGGCCAATCCAGCAAAAAAAGCCCAATGAGGCTTTAATTGGGAATGGGTTTTGGCAGGCAAATCGACCCTGCCTGCCTGCCCTGTAAATATATTCTCGATGCTGCTTCTTGATTTTCTCATTCTTGACAGGAGCGGGTATGTCCAGAGCACAACTGTCAGCCAGACCGGCCCGGACAGTAAAATAGGAAGCACGATCAGGGAAGCGTAGATCGATTCTGTATAGAGGCTCAATCCCAGTCCCGCAAACTCAGATACCCTTTGCAGGGAAGGCAGGAAAACCAGCGCCAGCACATATACGACTTCATATCCGAAGCGGTAAAGCAAATAGAACCCCCCGACCCAGAAGCTCATCATCACACCGGTTGTCAACAGTCCAAAGGAAGTGACCCGCCTCAAGTCCACAGGATGGGTAACCGTTTCCAGCCATACATCCGCTCCCAGGGCGAC
>DATFET010000097.1:0-26127 GCA_035250835.1 Anaerolineales bacterium | reverse complement strand
CATATTTATTTCTCCCTGTTGACCATCTATGGTAAACAGATTGTTGAGCGTTTTTATAAGTGGCTCTATGTCAAACATAAATGCAACAAAAGTGAGCCCAAGCGGCAGAATGAGGATAAAGCTGATGATCGCTGCTGATGTTGGATTCGAGATAATACTTTTCATGGCATTTCCCTGGTTCATTAGCAGAATATGTTCCCTGATGACGACTGCACCGGTTTCGGTGTACATCCATAGCACGAATTGGTCACCACTTAACAACCACTAGCGCCAAGAAAACAGGGCATTTGATCAATCACAAGGGCTGCCCACTGCCATGCGAAAACAGCCAAAAAGATGGCGCTTAACAACATAGAAAAAGGATTCGCCAAGATCCTGTTTCCCGCCTGCACGCCACGCGCGTTTCGCATGATCAGCATGAGGGCGGCAATGAATCCCGTCGACAGGAACCACAGAACGACCCATAAGATGGGGGAGGCATCCGACCTGGGAAGGTCTGACCTGGTTGCCCATTCGAGGATCATAAATGGAAATACACAGAGAATAAAGCTTATCACTGGGGCAAATCTAGGGTTTGAAATCATGGTTTTCATCGCAGCTCCTTCCGTAAAAACGAGCACATATTCCCTGAAAATTCCTATGCCTGTTTCGGCGAACATCCAGAATATGGAACTGAACAACCTGCGCTTTGTTTTTTGTTCCCTGTAAAGATCATCAAAGGTTTGCTCCATGGATTCTTCGAATTGCTCTCTAAACCTATGTGGATAGAGATGGAGAAATTTCTTATAGAGTGCGCGAGTGGTAGTTTGTTCATTTACAGAGTTATTAGTCGCAGTTTGGGACACCCATAAAACAGGACCATTGGTCAATGATGAGGCTGGCAAACCCTATGGCAAAGGTGGATGAAATAAAGATGATGATGATCAATTTGATTGGATGCGCAAACAGGCTGCCTCCAGCCCGCAGGGTGTGGACGATAGGCCGGCTGGCAATGATCCCTGCCGCTACTGGGAGTGAAAAGAGGCCCAGCGCGATGAACAGACCGGGGACATAAAGCTGTTCAGGGTTCGGGCCGTTGACCAGACGGTCCAGGGGCACCCAACCAAGGGAATCCAGCAAAAAGACTGTTACGAAGGAGAGGACAAGGACAACGCTAATTATCAGGGCTGACATGGGCTTTGTGAGGAGAGTGTTTCCATGTGCAGGTACGGGAATCGCCCTGTCAAGGTTTCCTGTCCGCCTGCCTCGCACGATCGGCAGGAGGATGAGACTGATAGCGAACAGGATGAGCCACAGGACGAAAAACAGCATGAAGGGAAACTCTTCATTGAAATTTCGCCTGTTGACGACTTCCATGACCATAAACGGAATGATGAGCAAAAAACTGATGATGGCTGGCCATCTGAGATTTGTAAGTATGGATTGCATACTATCTCCTGGCTCAGGCTTGATCAGGCTGGCTTACGTTTAATTCAGACGCTGGTGTTCCTGCCGACCCCGATCTCCACAGCAGAAGTCCCTGCCAGATGCTGACCACGATCACAAGCATCCCTGCGAGCCCCTCCAAATCTGGCAACAGATACACAAACAGTGAGACTACCCCTCCCACCAAATACAGCACGGTCAATGGTGGGGGAAGTTGGCGGGACGTCCAACCTGCCGAACCGATCAGCAGAAATGCCCACCCCAGGAAGTGCCATCCCGCCCCGGTCACGCCCGCCACGAGGGTGGTCCACACGATGAGCACCGTCTGCGATTCCTCTAGATGAAGCTCAGGATGAATCAGATGGTAATGGCGGTTGGCAGAGCGGATACAGGCAACCGCAATCATCGCTCCCGCTGCGAGGACCGTGGCCAACAGCGCCAGGGACATCCGTCGGGGCGCGTACTCGCCCATGCGCTCGCGGAGCGTGAAGACCAGCGTGACTAGGCTGGCAGCCCAGACCGGTCCGTACAGAAAGTCGGCCACGTTATATGAAAACGGTCCCATGGACTCGCGCAGATTCCCAAACAAATAGATCGCCGGTGCAACGATAAGCGCCACTGCCAACAGGATGGAGCTGATCAGCGCGGCGGACCCGGGGTTTACAAATATGTTTTTCATTATGGTTCCTTTTGTAAGTAAGAGCACATGTTCCCTGATGATTCCCACAGCTGTTTCGACAAAAATCCAAAGAACAAACCTGGACCATCTGGCTTCCGCCTGCTGTTTCCGTTCATTGCACAGGTCGTTGAATGTCTGCTCCATCGACTCGCCAAACCGCTCTCGGAACCCGCTTGGATAAAAAGTAAGGAGCTTCTTGTAGAGGGCATGAACTATGTTCTGGTTGTACGCCATGCTCGGTCACCGCTTAACAACCACTGCCGCCCAGGAAACAGGGTATTTGGTCCATCATGAGCGCGCCCCATAACCATGCCAGGAGGACAAAAAAAATGACACCTAACAACAAAGGAACAGGATTCGCCATCCTGGTGTTCCCTGCTCGCCGAAGGTTTCGCACGGTCAGCATGAGGATAGCAATGAATCCCGTCGAGAGGAGCCACAGAACGGCCCATAACATCGGGGAAGCATCGGACCTGGGAGCATCTGACCGGGTTGCCCATTCGAGGATCATGAACGGAAGGACACACAGGATAAAGCTTATCACTGGCGCCCATCTGGAGTTTGAAATCATCGTTTTCATCGTAGCTCCTTCCATGATCAAGCGCACATGTTCCCTGAAGATTCCTGCGCCAGTTTCGGCAAAAGCCCATAGAACATAGCCATGCCATGTACTCTCTGCCCGGCGTTGGGTGTAGAGATCGTTGAAGGTCTGTTGCATGGACTCGCCAAGACGCTCCCGAAATGCTCGCGGGTAGAGGCTGAGGAGTTTCCTGTAGAGTCGATTGACTGTATTCTGCTCATACGTCATACGCAAACGTCTTCGGATAGAGTTTCCGCTGCTGCGCGATCGTGACGATGCGTTGATAGCGTTCGAGCTCGGCCGCGAGCGCTTCAGCGCCCATCCCTGTAATCTGATAGTAGATGCGCCGCTCGTCATCCATCTCGGGGTCTACGCGCTGGTCGCTTTCTCTGACCAGTCCGGCATCCAGCATCCGCTTCAGCGAGCCATAGAGCGTGCCCGGGCCCATGCTGACTTTTCCCTGTGAATCTGCCTCGACCTGTTTCATAATGCCGTAGCCATGCCGTTCTCCTGTGGAGAGAGCAAGCAGGATGTGAAAGACAGCCGGTGTGAGAGGCGGGGTGGCATTTGTGGTGTTCATGTTTTCACACTATATCCGCGACGGATATAGATGTCAAGAGTTAAATGAATTCGGGCAGCAGTTGAACTGCTGCCCGAACCCAAGTGGAGATGGCGGGAATTGAACCCGCGTCCGAAAGATTCGACCCTCGGAAATCTACGAGCGTAGTCAGTCGAGGTTCGTCATCGCAGAGGTCTCGTCTGACTAGAACTCTCTGCGACCAGCCGCTGATCTTTCGCGCCCTTAGCGGCATCGTGCGCGGCACTCCGCCATTGTCTCGCCCGATCCGTCACCCGGCGGAGGGAGGTAACGGCGGACGCAATCTCATCTAGGGAGACTGACTGTTATGCGGATCGCTTATGCAGCGAGGGGCATAGCAGCGTAGGAAGTGCGATTGGCACTTGATTTTTTGCACTGATTTTACGAGTTCGGCGCCTCTCGGCTCGCATTCCGGGACCAGCCTCTCCCGTCGAAGCCTGTCATCCCCAGAGAACGGGGACAGAGTCCCCTGTTTGGGAGGTGGGTATCCCTGGATATGCTTTCATTATAGCATACTTGCAGAGGAACCATTTCGCTTGCCGTGCAGTCTGCTTTATGCTAGACTGGTACCAGCCCTTTTAATGAGGAATCATATCATATGAGTGAAAAAATCCTGATCATCGACGACGACCTCGACACTCTTCGCCTGGTTGGCTTAATGCTCCAGCGACAGGGATACCAGATCAGCGCCGCTACCAACGGTCAGCAGGGACTGGACAAGGCGTTCGAAGAAGATCCGGATTTGATTCTGCTCGATGTTATGATGCCCGATATGGATGGATACGAAGTCACGCGACGACTGAGGCGGAATCCCTCCACCCTGGAAACGCCCATCCTGATGTTCACAGCCAAAACCCAGCTCGACGACAAGGTGATCGGGTTTGAAGTGGGAGCCAATGATTATCTGACGAAGCCCACCCACCCATCCGAACTACAGGCACGCGTTAAGACCCTGCTTTCACGAGCCAACGACAAAAAGGATGTCGCGGCTTTGGGCAGGAACGAAAACCGTGGGTATGTCATCGGTGTGCTTGGAGCGCGCGGCGGGCTGGGTACAACGACGCTGGCGATCAACCTGGCCGCAGAACTGTACGCCCGCACAAAGAGCGAGGTGGTGCTGGCGGAGATGCTGCCCGGCCAGGGAGCGCTGACCCTGGACCTGGGTGCTGCCGCTTCCAGGGGATTGGCAGAACTATTGAGCGCATCAAAGTTGGATGAAATTACCCGCGACAAAGTGCGCGAATCCCTTGTAGGGCACGCCTCCGGTTTGCATTTATTCCTGTCCTCCGACCGTCCGCGCGACATGCACCTGGTCAACCAGCTTGCCAACTATGATGTGATCGTCCAGCGGCTGGCTGCACTTGGGCGCTTCCTTGTACTCGATCTTGGAACCGGTCTTCAACCTTTTGCAGAAAAAATTCTGCCGAGATGCAACGAAATCGTGATCGTGATAGAAGGCGTTCCCAATACGATCACCCATGCCAGGGCATTGATCGCGGATATTGCTGCGCTCGATATTCCAAAGAACAATATCCAGGTGGTGCTGAACAACCGTGTGCGCTCTGATACCCAGCTCCCAGCAAGCCAGGTGCAGGCAAAGTTGGAACATGAGATCATCTGCACTTTGACCGCAGCACCCGAGCTGTTCGTGCAAGCCACCCGCATGCAGACCCCAGCAGTGTTGTGTCAGCCAGAAAGCCTCACGGCGAGACAAATCATGAAACTTGTGGACTTCATCATCAAGCGTGAGGTGCTCCCTAGATGACCGAAACCGCCAGTCCGACGCTCGCTCCACAGACAGCGATTGAGGACGCGGCGGAACTGGTCCGCAAGGCAAAGCGCGCCGTGGCGTTGACCGGCGCCGGCATATCCACTCCATCTGGGATCCCGGACTTCCGTTCGGAGGGGACAGGTTTGTGGTCCCGCGACGAGCCGCTCGAGGTCGCCTCGTTAAGCACGTTCCGAACGGCTCCTGAGCGTTTCTTCGAGTGGTTCCGTTCGCTGGCAGGTCAGATCTTTTATGCCAACCCAAATGAGGCACACAAGGCACTTGCACAACTCGAGGAAGTGGGTTATATCAAAACGATCATCACCCAGAATATCGACGCACTTCATCAAAAAGCCGGTTCCACATGCGTTGTGGAAACGCACGGTACCCTGAGGACTCTTACCTGTACAAATTGTTACCGAACATTCGAGGCGGAACCCTACTTGAAATCCTTTATTGATGATGGAACCATTCCGCTTTGTATCCACTGCGGGGCAATCCTCAAACCGGATGTGATCCTGTTTGGTGAACAGCTGCCCCACTCCGCCTGGATCCGGGCCCAGCGCGCCGCGCGGCAGTGTGATTTGATGCTGGTGGCCGGTTCATCACTGGAAGTCCTGCCCGTGGCGGGTCTGCCGATGCAGGCTCTGGACCGCGGCGCCCATTTGATCGTAATTAACAACACCCCCACGTATGTCAACATTCGTGCGGATGTTGTCATCCGGGAGGATGTCGCATCCGTGCTGCCTGAAATCGCAAAGCGAGTGCTTCATGGCTGAAATCAAAACCCAAACCCTCGACAGTTACCTGCGATTGATCGAAATCTCACGCGACCTGGCATCGACGCTGGACCTCGATACCCTGTTGAATGACATCGTGCGCGCTTCCGCGGAAATCACTCACTCAGAAGCCGCGTCCATCCTTCTGTATGACGATACCGCCCGCCAGCTCTACTTTCAGGTTGCCACCAACATCGACGAGCCCACTATGCGCGGGTTTGTTGTCCCGCTCGAGAAAAGCATTGCCGGATGGGTGGTCACCAACCGCAAGTCTGTGCGCATCGACGATGCCCACAAAGACCTGCGTTTCTTCAGTGATATCGAACAGACGATTGGCTATTCCACAAAGTCTTTGCTGGGAATCCCACTGATCACAAAGAACAAGGTGGTCGGCGTATTGGAGGTGCTGAACAAGAAGAGGGGCAGGTTCGGCGACGCGGACGAATCCATGCTCACCGTGCTGGGCGCGCAGGCAGCGGTCGCTATTGAGAACGCGCGTCTCTTCCAGCAGTCGGATTTGATCGCGGAGTTCGTCCATGAGCTGCGCACTCCGCTTGCCTCATTGAGCACAGCCACCTACCTGCTGCTGCGCCCGGAGATGTCGCGCGAGCAGCGCGACCAGATCGTCAATAACATCCATAATGAAACCCTGCGCTTGAACTCGCTTGCCTCCTCCTTCCTGGACCTGGCAAGACTGGAATCGGGCCGCGTTCAATTCCGCCGTATGCGCTTCAGTGTGGCAGACTTGCTGTACGAGTGCAGCGATGTGATGATGACCAAGGCGCAGGAGACCAACATCCAGATCCGCATCGATGTCCCCGGAGACATGCCTCTCATGGAAGCCGACCGTGACAAGCTCAAACAGGTTCTGCTCAATTTGATGAGTAATGCCATCAAATACAACCGCTCGAACGGGTCCGTGATTGTGACCGCCAATTACACAGATACCGATCTTTCCATCAGTGTCCAGGATACAGGCGTGGGCATCCCCGACGAGTCGGTCCCGCATCTCTTCGAAAAATTCTACCGAGTGCGTGAGCACGAGGGCAAAGCCCAGGGAACAGGATTGGGACTTTCGATCTGTAAACAGATCATTCAGGGGCACAATGGCCGCATTGAAGTTAAAAGCAAGATGGGTGTGGGTACATCCTTTACGATTGATATCCCCCGTATTCCGCGCACCCCTCCGCGCGACGATTCATCCTCCTAAGTTATGGAGTACAGGAGCTTGCTCCTGTAGTAGCGGAAGCTCGCTTCCGCACTCCAAATCCTAAGGCTCCACCAACACTTTGAGCATGCCTGACTCAGCGGCGCGCTCAAATGCTTTTAAAGCCTCTCCCAGCTTGAATTCTTCCGCGATCAGGACGGTCGGATCCACCTGGCCGGATTCCATCAATCGAAGCGCGGGCTCGAACGGGCCACAGCGCGAACCGAGGAGCTTGATCTCATCCACAACGATGGACGAGAAGTTGACATTCAGCTCGCCTTTATAAGTAGACTTGAGAATCATCGTTCCACGCGGACGGATCGCCCGCCGCGCTAAAGAAAAGCCGCTCGGCGACCCGGTCGCTTCCACCACGATATCCCACCTCCAGGGCTGCGCGATAGCGTCCTCTTCGGAAATGATCCTGATGCCGCGTGCTTTCAACAAATCCTGTTGATGCGCGTGACGCGCTACCACGCGCAGGTCGCAGCCTGTCAGCGCCAGGGTCTGGGCGATGAGCTGCCCGAGCCTTCCCGCCCCGATCAAGAAAACGCGATCGGTCGGTTTGATGTTGATTTGTTCCTGGATCTCCAGCGCCGCGGCCAGGGGTTCAGTGAAGACCGCCATCTCATCCGGCACAGAATCGGGAACGCGGTGTAAATTGGCGATCGGCAATGTGGTGTATTCGGCAAATGTCCCATCCCGATTGATAATGCCGAGAACGGTTCTACGTTCGCAATGTGTGGGTCTTCCACTCAGGCATTGTTCGCACTGGTTGCATACAGCATTGATCTCCCCAACAACGCGGTCACCAACCTTCACCCGCTCTCCCTGAGGGGAGAAGATGACTTCGCCGACAAACTCATGCCCGATCACGCCGCTGTAGGGGTAGTACCCTTTGACCAGTTCCAGGTCGGTGCTGCAGATCCCCGCCTTGCGGATTTTGATCAGCGCTTCGTTTTCCTTACGCGGCTGTGGGATGTCACGCAGTGAAATTTTGTTGTCTTCCAGCCAGAGCGCCTGCATAGACTATTCCTCAGAGAGAACCCATTGGTTTCGCCCGTTACCTTTTGCCTGATAGAGCACTGCATCTGCACGGCTCAGAAAGGCCTGCCAGTCCTCTTTCTGGATCTTGTACTGTGCAATGCCAATACTCACCGTGAGGGAAACCTTCGCATCATTGCATTCGATCATCAGTGAGCGGACATGATTGCACAATCGCTCAGCCTGCTCGGCCGCGGCTTTGATCGTGCTGTGCGGCAGGACGACCAGGAATTCCTCGCCGCCATAGCGACCGATCACATCCGGATGGCGGATGTGACTCCGCAGCTCGACCGCCAGTTTTCGCAGGACTTCATCTCCCACCATGTGACCGTACGTATCATTGATAACTTTGAAATGATCGATATCCAGCATCGAGATTGCAAGCGGTGTGCCGTAACGATCGGAGAATATCACTTCATGCTGGAGGTCGCTGATGATGCGCCTGCGGTTGGGGAGGAAGGTCAGCGCGTCGGTGTGGGAAACTTCGTCTGCCTGGGCGAGGACCGCTTGGAGTTCCGTCTCCTTGACCACCAGCGAGCGTTTGGTCTCTTCCAGTTCGGCTATGATCGTTTCCAGGTCTTTGATCCTATGGGCGGGCTCAGCGATGAACAGAACTCTTCCTTCCGGCAGCGGGATGAACAGCGACGAAAAATCAGCCCAACGGTTCAACCATGCAAATTCCAGATTCGCCTGCTTTCTTGTGCGTTCCTGGAGCGTGTTTTTGAGAAATTCATCAAACAGGACCGCGCTCGGAGATGATAAAAAGTCCTTCAAAGAGCAGGCATCTGGCCGATTTTGTTTCAACTGTTCGAAGGAGGGATTGTATGACAGCAATTTCCCATCCCGATCCATGATTATCACCAGTGCGTTTGTGGATTCAAGAAATGCCTCGACGCCATATTCAACAAACAAGTCTGCCAGTTCGGGGTTTCCATCCAGTTTAGCGCGCACCCCGCCTCCCAAATTGACGCTCGAGCATATCCACGGAAAGATGAATCATCGTTGGCCTGCCATGCGGACAGGTGCGAGGCGAGGCGCAGGCTTCCAGGTCGGCAAGCAAAGCGCGTTGCTCTTCGTTCGACAGGACCTGACCTGCCTTGACCGCCATCCGCTTGCAGACTCGCCCGGCGAGCCTGGCTTCGATCTCATTTTGAAAGGGCGTTTCATCCTCCTCGAAATCCTCCACCAGGGCACGCAAGGCCGCGGATGGGTCACTGCCCATGAACAGGGCAGGCGTGGCGCGGACCTGGAAGGTGTTGGGACCGAATTCCTCCACGTCAAAACCAAATCGGTGTAACAAAGACAGCTGGGTAATCAGTAATCGGCTGGCAGGCGGAGTCAGTGTGACCACTACCGGCGCCAACAAAGATTGCGATGATATGTTTTTTATCTCATGCTGCACCATCAACTTTTCGAACAATACCCGTTCATGTGCAGCGTGCTGATCCACCAGGTACAAGCCATCCGGTCCCTCCGCTACGAGGTAGGTTGCGCCAATCTGACCGATCAAACGCAGGAGAGGGATGCGATTTATGATTTCTGATCGACGATTTACGGTTTCAGATTGAGGGTTTACGAACTGCGATTGAGGATTGACAACTGAAGACCGATCGATTTCTACTGGTGATTGCTCACTATTTGCCGGCAGATCATCGTGACCTATACTCCAATCCAACCCGACATGTCTTGGCGGCTCACTCGGGACCGTACGCGTTGTCCCCCATAAAGACGGCGCGACACTCGGCACAGGCGAATACGCCAGCAATGCCCTGCGCGCCGAGCGCTGGACGAAGCTAAAGACGCGGTCCTGATTCCGAAAGCGGACCTCTGCCTTGGCAGGGTGGACGTTGACATCCACCTCCTCGGGAGGCATCTCGAGAAACAGGGCTGTCATTGGATAACGTCCCACCATGAGCAGGGTGTGATATGCCTGCAGGAGCGCCGTGGTCAGGGCTGCCTCATGCACCCAGCGGCCATTGATGAAGAAGGTGATCTCCCTGCGGTTCGAACGCGTCAGGGAGGTCGGGCTGATGAATCCACTCACTTGGTATCCCTCCTGTTCAGAAAGGATCTCGAGCATTTGGCGGGCTGTATCCACACCGTGCAGTGCCGCAAGGAGGGAGCGCCGGTCGCCATCGCCGGATGTTTGCAGTGTGACGTTCCTCCCATCTGATAATTTAAAGCGCCTTTCGGGATAAGCAAGTGCATAGCGCGTGACCAGCTGGTCAATGGCGCGGCGCTCCGTGACATCGGATTTCAAAAATTTCAAGCGGGCCGGAACGTTATAAAACAAATCCTGCACGCGGACGGTGGTACCAACCGTTGCAGCCACTTTTGTCAGCCTGCCAGGGACGCCGCCCTCCACTATCAGGCGGGCACCCTCCGTTTCAGCCTGGACGCGGGAGGTGATCGTCATCCGTGAAACGGAACTGATCGAAGCCAGGGCTTCGCCGCGGAATCCAAGCGTGGAGATGGAGAACAGGTCATCCGAGCGGACCAGCTTGGAGGTCGCATGACGCGCCACGGCAAGCTCCAGCTCGGCGGAGGGAATCCCGGATCCATCATCCGAGACTTCGATCAATTTTTTTCCGGCTTCTTCTATTGTGATCGTAATGGATTGCGCGCCTGCGTCCAGGGAGTTTTCCAGAAGTTCCTTCACCACAGAGGCAGGCCGTTCGATAACCTCACCCGCAGCAATCTGCGACGCGACCTCTGAGGAAAGCAGTCGAATTGGCATGTCATGATTATAACCCGCCAATCCAGCCTCAACCGCCCAGAGCTATAATACCGGGTATGAAGAAGCAAATCCCTGTGTTATTGACGCTCTTCCTGACTGCGTGCGCAACGGTTGCCACTCCCATTGCCCTTCCTACAGCGACAGTTGCGCTCCCCACGTCCACGCCGGTCACACCCACTCCCTTGCCTACAGTTTCGGCAACGCCCGATCCATACTACACCTGGAGCAATGAATATCTCCGCTCGCGCACCTACGGAGGCGGGCAGATCGAATTCCTCGAAATCATGGATCAGAACCTGTACTTCACCCGCTATCTCATCCGCTATCCCAGTGATGGACTCAATATTTACGGTTTTGCGAACATTCCAAATGACGATGAAGTCCACCCGGTCATCATCGTCCTGCATGGATATATCGATCCGGCAGTCTACAATACTCTCGATTACACCACGCGCTATGCAGATGCACTGGCGAGCGCCGGGTATGTTGTCCTGCACCCGAACCTGCGCGGCTATCAGCCGTCCGATAACGGGGAGAATTTATTCCGTGTGGGCATGGCAGTCGACGTGTTGAACCTGATCGCGCTTGTACAATCTCAGGCCGGAGGAGCAGACCCATTAAAGAACGCAAATCCTGACGCCATCGGCTTGTGGGGCCATAGCATGGGCGGCGGTATCACAACGCGCGTGCTTACGGTCACTGATGATGTAAGAGCAGCTGTGCTGTACGCGGCCATGAGCGGAGACGAGGAGAAAAACTACGCGGCCATCCGCGAATGGTCCGGGCAGATGCGCGGGCTCGACGAATTGAATGTCCCCGTCGAAGCACTGAACCGCATCTCACCCATGTATTTTTTCGAGAACATCAATGCCGCGCTCAGCATTCATCACGGCAGCGCGGACGCGCTGGTCCCGATGAGTTGGTCAGTTACCACCTGTGAACGCTTCAACCTGCTCGGGAAGAACGTGGATTGTATCTACTACGAGAACATGCCGCATACCTTTTACGGTCAGGGTGAGGAGCAGTTCATTCAGAATACCGCCGAGTTTTTCAACCAGAATTTGAAGTAGTTCAACCTTGCGTAGGTTAAGATCCTTCGCAAGGTTATAATCTCCCAATGCGTTTTACCACCTTGTTCTTCGACCTCGACGACACGCTGTATCCCGCCTCGACCGGTCTCTGGCCTGCCCTCAAGGAGCGCATGACCCACTACATGTGTGAGCGGCTCTGCATCCCCAAAGCAGATGTGCCGCTGCTGCGCGAGCAGTATTTTAAAATGTACGGCACCACCCTGCGCGGTTTGCAGGAACGCCACAAGGTGGACACGGAGGATTACCTGGCGTATGTGCATGAGGTATCGCTTAGTGACTACCTGACTCCGGACCCGGTCGTGCGGGAAGTGATCGCCTCCCTGCCGACCCGCAACCTGATCTTTACCAACGCAGACCAGGCTCACGCCCGGCGCGTCCTGGCCGCCCTCGAGCTGGATGATCTCTTCGATACCATTGTGGATGTCAACGCCATCGCGCCGTATTGCAAGCCCATGCCCGAATCGTTCGCCATCGCTATAGACCTGGCCGACGAACCCGACCCGCGTAAATGTGTGATGATCGACGACCTGTCGCGCACCACCCGTGCCGCGCTGGATGTGGGGATGGCAAGCCTTTTGTATGGAAGCGACAACCCAACGCCTGACGCAAGCGGCGTTTTCACCGATTGGAGGCATCTGCCAATCCTGCTGGGTGACTGATATAGACCCGGGCTGACATAACAAATTTCACCCTGCCCCGTTGGGTTTTAAGGAGCTAGAAATGGTATCTGAGAATGCTGTCATCGGTGCGTTGATTTTTGTCGTGCTGATCATCGCCGCCAACTTTTTTATGTACGCCATCGCCCGAGGCTGGGCAAAAGGCGGCGATGTGCGCTGGATCTCCGCCCTAAAACAGGGGTTGACCAAACCTCTGGAAAGCCAAAGGAACAAAGATGTGGATGAATTACGGAAGAAAATAGAGGAATTGCAAAAAAACAGCAAAAAAGAAGGATAATTTTAGATCAATCCCGCGGGGAAATTTTTTACATCGCTCATATACATAATTCATCATTCTTTAATGACTTCATAGTATCTTTATTCGTTATATATATCGGAGGCTTTCGTGAATAAAACAGTCATCATAGCAGCAAGTTTATTTTTGGGTATTATCCTGTTGGCAGGGGCATTCTCAGGCGGAGTTCTTGTGGGAAATCTTCTGCCCGACAGCGGTCAATTACCCGGCGTCAGTGAATTGGTCCCATTTGTAACGGAGCCAACTGAAGAACAGCAGACGGCTACACCAAGTGAGTTACAGACTTTATTCGCGCCGTTTTGGGAAGCGTGGAATGTCGTCCATGAGCAGTATGTGGACCAGCCCGTAGACGATGTCATCCTGATGCAGGGTGCGATCCGCGGCATGATGGAAGCACTCGGCGATGAACAGACCTTCTACATGGAGCCGCAGGTCTACGAAAATGAGACTTCCTCGCTCCAGGGTTCCTATCAGGGCATCGGTGCGTATGTGGATACCGACGGCGAATATTTAACGATTGTGAGTCCGATCGAGGGCTCGCCGGCCGAATCGGCCGGTCTCATGCCTGGCGACAAGGTGATCGCGATCGACGGGGAGGACATGACGGGGATCGCTCCGGAGGAGGCGCGTTTGAAGGTGCTCGGCCCCGAGGGAACGACCGTTACTTTAACGATAGCCCGCGAAGGTGAGCAGGAGCCGCTCGAGTTCGCCATCACCCGCGCCGAGATCGTTGTGCACAGCGCCGAAGGGAAGATGCTCGAAGATGGCATCGGTTATGTGGATATCAATACATTCGGAGATAAGACCACCCCGGAACTGCGCCAGGCACTCGATGAATTACTGGCCCAGAACCCGCGCGGTCTCATCATCGATTTGCGCAACAATCCCGGTGGATATTTGACCACCGCCGTCGAAGTATCATCCGAATTCATCGAGGATGGCATCATCCTCTACGAGCAATTTGGCGACGGCAGACGCGAGGAATACAGCGCGTTGGGCAACGGTCGCGCCACGGAGATCCCGCTCGTGGTCCTGGTCAATGAAGGTTCTGCATCGGCTTCAGAGATTTTGGCTGGAGCGCTCCAGGACTATGGCCGTGCAAAACTTGTTGGCGTACAGTCGTACGGAAAAGGCTCGGTGCAGAACTGGCAGCCGCTTTCCAACAACCAGGGTGCAGCGCGTGTGACGATCGCCAAGTGGCTCACTCCGAATGAGCGCGCTATCGATCACGTCGGCCTGACCCCGGAGGTTATCGTCGAAATGAGCCCGGAGGATTTCGAAGCCAGACTCGATCCCCAGCTCGATGCAGCAGTCGAGACGCTGCTGGCTGTCCTCAACAACACTGCCCTGCCAACTTCCATGCCGACAAGTATGCCAGCCCTGTCCTCTACCCCAGTTCATTGATTGGAGGCACACCATGTTTTACTTTGACCCTGTCTATCTTATATTCATGATCCCGGCGATGATCCTCATGGGGCTGACATCAGCTTATGTGCGCTCATCCTATAACAAATGGAGCCGTGTCCGCGCCACCAGCGGGTTGACGGGGGCACAGGCCGCCCAGCGCTTGATCTCGACCGGCAACCTGTACGGTGTGCAGGTCTCTGCCACAGCAGGACAACTCAGCGACCACTACGACCCGCGCAACAAGACCCTTTTCTTATCCCAGGGCGTGTATGGCAGCCCGTCCGTCGCCGCGCTGGCGATCGCTGCCCACGAGCTGGGACATGCCCTGCAGGATGCTGAAGAATACGGCCCGATGCGTATCCGCTCCTTCCTGGTACCTGTTGTCAGCATCGGCTCGAACCTGGGCTGGATCCTGATCATGCTGGGACTCGTTCTGCAGCAGATCAACATCGCCTGGCTGGGCGTGATTGCCTTCTCAGGTGGTGCACTGTTTGCCCTGGCGACCCTGCCGGTGGAATTCAATGCCTCGGCGCGCGCCAAGGAACTCCTGTATTCCACGGGCATCATCCAGACAGAGGAGGAGCGACGCGGCGTGAATACTGTCCTGAATGCCGCCGCCCTGACCTATGTGGCAGGGTTGATTACTGCCGTCCTGCAGCTGTTCTACTATGTTTTCCTGGTGGGCGGCCGCCGCAGGGACTAAATTATCCAAAAAAAGAATCGAATTACCGGCTCAGGATGAGCCGGTAATTATTTACCACCACCATCTCGTCCTTGCGAAGGGGGCTGACATCCAATCCCAGCCCGATGACCGCGAAAACTATTTTTCGCCGCCTTGCATTCGCATTGCGAAGTACGAGAGGCTCTCAACGGTATTTCATGTGTGTATAATCCTCTCCAATGCGGAAACTCATCTTTATTATCGTCATTTTCCTGGGCGCAACCCTTATCTTTCTGAGTTTCAGTGAGCTCGAAAGTATCGTAGATACCCTGCAGCAGGGTAGCATGCGTTTCATCGTGCTGGCGCTCATGTTCCAAATAGCCTGGTTCATGATTGCGGGCTTGGGGTACAAATCGCTCTATAACATTCTTGGCTTGAAGGAATCATTCAGTAAGCTGATGCTCCTCTATGCCTCTGCAAATTTTGTAAACACGATTGCCCCCACTGGAGGCGCAGGAGGCATGGCGGTCTTCATCAGCGCAGCCACCAGGGATGGTCATTCGGTCGGTAAGGTGACGGTGGCCAGCATGTTGTACCTCTTCGTCGATTATGTCGCCTTCCTGGTGGTACTTACGCTCGGGTTGATCGTGCTCTTCCGCCGCAATGACCTTGGCCCAACGCAAATCGGCACTTCCGCTGTTCTGTTTGCGGCTGCCACCCTGCTGGGCTTCCTGCTCTTTCTGGGTTCGCAATCCGGAAAGGCACTCGGCAATGTCCTGGCATGGATGGCGCGTCTCGTGAACCGGGTCGCGCGGCCGTTTATCCATCGTGAATATCTGAGCGAAGCCCGCGCCCATGAGTTCGCCGAGGAGATGGCAGCCGACCTGAAGTCCCTGCCGAAGCGGCCGCTCAGCCTGCTCGTACCTTTTTGGTTCTCCCTGGCAGGGAAAGCCCTCCTGATGCTCGTGATGACGTGCGTGTTCCTTGCGTTCGATATCCCGTTTTCGGCGGGGACGATCATTGCCGGGTTTGCTATCAGCTATCTTTTCCTGATCGTCTCGCCCACACCGGCCGGCATCGGGATCGTGGAGGGCGTCATGCCGCTGGCTTTGTCCTCCCTGCGGGTGCCCTGGAGCCAGGCATTGATCGTCACGCTGGCGTACCGCGGCATCACCTTCTGGATTCCCCTCGGGCTGGGCGCGATCGCATTTCGCATGACAGAGGGAAGCAACAAGCAAGTCGTGCCTCCACAATATCCAGAGTCTTAATCACTTAAATCAAATTAAAATAGTTTGGGGTAGACCATGCCTCTTGCCTCTCTTTTGGATTTCTGGAAACGTGACCCTGCCACTGCTCCCAACCTCGCTGCCTGGCGGACCCTGCCCCCGCGCCCGGCTCACACGCATCCCCTCCCCGACGATCTGCCAGACCCCGTCAAACAAACCCTGATTGCAGCCGGGATCCATACCCTCTACTCCCACCAGTTCGAAGCATGGACAACCTCCCGCACCGGCGAGAACATCATCCTCTCCACCGGCACAGCCAGCGGGAAGACCCTCGCCTACAACCTGCCTGTCTTTGCTTCCCTGTTCCAGGACCCGAACGCCCGCGCGCTATATCTCTTCCCGACCAAAGCTCTCGCACAGGACCAGTTGTCCAACCTTCAGTTTTTCCAATCGAAAATCGTAAATCTGAAATCGGCAATCTACGACGGCGACACTCCTCAAAAAGATCGCCCTGCGATCCGTAAGAACGCGCGCATCGTCCTATCCAACCCCGATATGCTCCATACCGGAATCCTGCCTCATCACACCAACTGGAGTGACTTCTTCACCAGTTTGCGTTATGTCGTCATTGACGAGGCTCATACTTATCGCGGCGTCTTCGGCTCGCATGTTGCAAATGTACTCCGACGGTTGAAACGAGTGGCAAACTTCTACGGAGCGAGTCCTCAGTTCATCCTGGCCTCTGCGACGATTGGAAACCCCAGGGAACTGGCTGAGCGCCTGATCGAGGAACCCGTCCGCCTGATCGACGATGATGGCTCGGCGCGTGGGCCGCGTCACTTCATCATCTATAACCCGCCCATCACGGATGAAGCGCTGGGCCTGCGAAGGTCATCCCTGCTGGAAGGCGTCAGATTAGCCCAGGATCTGCTGAACCAGGACATTCAATCTGTGGTCTTTGCCCGCTCGCGAAGAAGTGTGGAGATTGTATTGAAATATCTGCAAGAGTCTCCCTCTCCCAATGAGAGAGGGAGTAGGGGTGAGGGGGAAGTCCGAGGCTATCGCTCCGGCTATCTCCCCACGCAGCGTCGCGAAATCGAGAAAGGACTGCGCGAAGGCACTGTCAAAACCGTTGTTGCCACGAACGCCCTCGAATTGGGGATCGACATCGGCGGGCTGGGTGCGGCGATCCTTGTCGGCTTTCCAGGCACCGTCGCTTCCGCGAGACAGCAGTCGGGCCGCGCCGGACGCGGGCTCGAATCCGCTGCGGCAGTGATAATCGCCTCTGCCAGTCCCCTCGACCAGTTCCTTGCCCATCATCCCGAATATTTCTTCGAGCGCTCGCCCGAACAGGCGCTGGTCAATCCCGATCATTTGCTGATCCTGCTGGAGCATCTGCGCTGTGCAATGTTCGAACTGCCTTTTCAGAAAGGTGAGGGGTTTGGCGCGCTGCCGGGCGAGGTCATCGATGAATATCTCCAGTTCCTGCTCTCAAACAGCGAGGCGCATCTCTCGAATGAAACCTATTACTGGATGGCAGACCAGTATCCCGCTGCAAATATCTCGCTGCGCTCCGCCTCGCCGCAGGGAGTGGTTCTGCAAACAACTACCGACGATAGACCATTGACCATCGGCACTGTGGACGGCGAAAGCGCGTTATGGATGGTCCATCCCGGCGCGATCTACCTGCACGAAGCACAGTCGTTTTTTGTGAAGGATCTGAACCTCGAGGAACACATAGCTTATCTCGCCCCCGTCGCAAGCGATTACTACACCGAGCCATTGCGCAGCACGGAAGTCACTGTGTTATCTGAAACAGCTCAAGCCGCCGTCCGCGGCGGCGAAAAAAAGTGGGGCGAACTACAGGTGACAACACAGGTGACAGGCTTCCGCAAGCGCCGCTGGTATACTCATGAAAATCTGGGGGAGGAACCTCTCGATCTGCCTGCCACTGACCTGATGACGACCGGTTACTGGGTTTCCCTGTCTGAGGAGACGGTGACGCGTCTGCGCGCAGCCGGCGCCTGGACCAACGACCCGAACAATTACGGACCCGACTGGCCTCGCATCCGCGACCGCGTCCGTGCGCGCGATAAATACACATGCCAGGTCTGCGGCGCGGTGGAGGCCAATCGTCAGCATGACGTGCATCATAAGACTCCGTTCCGCGCCTTTACGTCCATGGCAGAGGCGAATCGGCTCGACAACCTGACCACCCTCTGTACATCCTGCCATCACAAAGCGGAACAGAACGTCCGTATGCGCAGTGGACTCTCCGGGCTCGCGTATGTGCTTGGCAACCTGGCGCCGTTATTCCTGATGTGCGACGCCGCAGATCTGGGCACACATGTCGAGCCCGTCGAAAATCAAAACTTTGGACAACCAACGGTTGTGATCTACGATCTCATCCCAGCCGGGATTGGTTTCAGTGAAAAACTGTTCGAGATGCACAATGATCTGATTGGCCGCGCCCTCGAGTTGGTGGGCGAATGTCCCTGCACAGACGGCTGCCCCTCTTGTGTAGGACCTGGAGGTGAGAACGGCTATGGGGGCAAACTGGAGGCACTGGAGATATTGAAACAATTAACTCGGGATTCAAGCGAAATGTAATGATCGGGATCGAATATGCTATACTTTAAAATGAGTAAGGAGAACAATATGACCCAGTTAGAGTTAGTCATCTCTGAAATCGAAAAGCTACCTCCCATGGAGCAAAGCCAGTTTGTGGCTTGGATACTGGAGGAATTGCATTCAGAACATCGCTGGTCAGAATCCTATGCGAATTCCAGTGACATATTGTCACATCTCGCTGACGAAGCGTTGGAGGAATATAAGGCAGGGAAAACTCAAAAAATCGATCCCGACACTTTATGAACTCCCGTATCACAAACAAGTTTCGGAAAGCCTTTGCAGAGTTGCCTGCCGACGTTCAAAAACAAACTCGGCAGGCATATCGTCTTTTTATAGAGAATCCTCATCATCCAAGCCTGAGATTCAAGTCGATCCATTCCAGCCGTCCTATTTATTCAGTGCGCATTAGCAAGGATTACCGGGCTGTCGGAATCCGGGATGATGACGTTATCATTTGGTACTGGATGGGTTCTCATGCTGAGTATGATAAATTGATTCGGCAGCTCAGAAAGTAAAGGGTCTGGCCTGAAAAGATCAGGATTCCCCGTCCCTCGATCCATCATCCAACTGCTCGATCAGTTCCTGTAGAATTTCGAGGACTTTGTGCATTCTCTCAACTGCCAGGTCGTACCTGGTGTCATTTCCTACCGACTCCCAAATCCTTATTTCAGTCGTTAAAAAGCAGGCGCTTTCCATCCAGAAATCCAGTTGTTTTCCCAATAATGGATCCTGTCCCAGGCGCGCTATATTTTTCCTGATGATCGATCGCAGGATTTCCAGTTCACGCTGGAGATCTTCCTGGTCTGGGGGTGATGATTCGTTCATGAAAGTATGATGGGACGGCAGGTAAATTGATATACCAGTGTACACTACAGTATAGAATACAACCACTCCCGGCACAACTCGCGAATCCGCTACGTGCAGGTTCGACAGGGTGCTTCGTGAAGAATATGCGTCAGCAGCCAGAATTATGGTACAAAAATAACCGTCCCGGCAGTTGCCACAGGCGCTATACTTGGGATGAGTCTGATTTATCGCAGAACTGTTGTGATCTTCCCTGAATAAAAATTAGACCCTGAACGCCGGGTTCCATCGCAGGATGTCCGGGCGCTGGCGGTTCCGTGATAAATTGAAGTTCCGGATGGGAAGCGTACGGACTGCGGCTTGTGTAACGGATCGGACGCGGGAAACGTATGAGATTTAGGAATTGATGCTTTGTGTGATGGAGAAACTGATGTATCTTGTGCAGCAAATGGCGTCAGAGGAGAAAAGATGAGAATTGTATACCTTACGCAATCCTATCCATCCATGATCAGCGGCGCTGCCCTGGTCGTGGAAAACCTGGCAAATGGTATGGCAGCATCCGGACACCAGGTGCTGGTCATTGCAGCCAGTGACAAAGGCCCGGCTTACTCCGTACACGGGGGGAATCTTACCTTGCTCCGGCTGAAGTCCAGGCACAACCCGATGCGCGTCGGACAGCGATTCATCCTCTACCCGCGCGATGCGGTCATTCAGGCGCTTCGGGAGTTCAAGCCTGATATCATCCACGCCCATGAGGCTTTGCCCATGAGTCTCCCCGGGATCATCTATGCCGGAGCAGAACGGATTCCTATTGCACTGACCGTCCACCAGCATCCGGCGACTGCTGTGAGTTATTTTTCAGGCATCAAGCAGGTGCTTATCCAGGAAGCCCTCTGGAGCTATGCCCGCTGGTTTACCAAGAAGTTCACCACGATCATCACTCCTACAGAGACTACTTCCACGGAAGTCAGAAAAATCCTGGGGCGGCACGTGGTCACGATCAGCAACGGGATAGATTTACAGACCTTTCACCCGCGCCGCCAACCTGCGGATGAAGCTGCTACACGTCAAAAGTGGAACCTGCCCCCAGATGTTCCCATTCTGCTGCACGTCGGCCGGCTGGATGTCGACAAACGCGTCGAACGGGTCATTCAGGCCTCTGCACAGGTCCTGCGGGAGACGGATGCGCATTTGCTCATCGTTGGGGATGGAGTTCGAAGGCCCGCCCTCATGGATTTATGTGACTCCCTGGGGATATTCGACCGGGTCCACTTTACAGGTTTTGTTTCGGCAAAGCAGGGGCTGCCTGAAATTTATCGGATTGCATCCCTCTTCGTCTATGCGTCCGAGATCGAAGCTCAGGGTATTGTGCTCCTGGAAGCTGCAGCCAGTGGATTGCCCATTGTGGCGGTGCGCGCAACCTGTATCCCGGAGACAGTCCATGACGGCGTCAATGGATTCCTCGCCGAACCCGGCGACCTCGCAGGACTCAGCCAGGCAATGGAAATCCTGCTGCATGATCAGGAAATGGCTGTCCGCATGGGCGAGGCAAGCCAGGCAATCGCTCAACAACATGACAATACCTTCACGATCGAGGCACATGATAAGCTATATCATCAACTGGTGGAGCAGGGACGAACAAGCTATCCCAACGTTAAGGAGGGCAGGCGTCCAGTTGCGGAGCACGCCTGATGTCATGGAACGCTGTTGGCGAGTAAGACCTTGATCAAATTGTCGAACCGGGTCTGGTCAAAAGTACATCACAGTTGTATATTTCGGTAGGTGTCAATCACCATCCCTGCCGCGCGGCAGTCGACCCGTTATGGCACTGGGAGAAATGGAACCCTCGAAGAAAGCTGATGAATTCCTTCAGGCTCCGAAGACCATGGAAATCTTCGGGGTCTTTCCGGAACAGCTTAGACCATTTTGACGGGTCCATTTCTGCCCTGAAATTGTAAAATGCAATAGGATGAATCACACAGGAGAGTGCAATGCTTCAGACACAACCGCCCACGTATAAAACATACTTCATCAACCTGCCGCTGACTCGCCTGCACGTCCTGGAGTCTGGAAAGGGTGAACCCCTTATTATGGTGCCTGCCACGATCTCGGAATTGGAGAACTGGCGGACTCTGGCACAATTCATGGGTCAATGGTTTCACGTATACTTCTTTGAACTGCCCGGGCACGGGCAATCAGCCCCCTTTCAGGAACAGTATTCCAGCCAAAGAGTTGCCGAGCTGGTTGGGCAGCTGGCAGACACGTTGGGATTTGAGCGGTTCAGTCTGCTGGGTTTTTCCTTTGGAGGAATCCTGGCAATGCGAACGTTCAAACTCCTGTCAGCACGAATCGACCGCATGCTCCTCATAGCCCCCTGCCTCGATCACCGCGCCATTCCCTGGTCGCCCATACGTTTTGCCTTGATGCACGGATTTAACCGGCTCATGAATCGTCCAGCAGTTCGGGACGGGTTTTGCAGACTGATCAACAATGAACGCACTGTTTCTCTTACCGTAAAATTTTTACAAAGATTCATGCGTTTGGAAGATACCGTTCCCCTGGAGAGGAAACTACTTGCTACCAAACCGAGCACAATCGAAGTATTGAATGCTCAGCTTTATGAGATCCTGACAACCAAGTTTGAGGTCGCATCCACCAAATATCAGACTCCCTGTTATTTCGCTATGTCCGTTCACGATCCGCTTTTGAATTTCAACACCACATTGAGTATTTTGCACAGCCACTTTGCCAGCGTAAGCACTCTACCGCTCCTGTATCCCTTTCATCAGCCGCCGCGTCCATTTACGTTTGATGAGCTAAACCAAACCTTTCACGCGTCGGTGGATGCGTTCGTCAGGATCAGCGCGGAAAAAAGGGATCTCGATTCAGTCTTTTATTCATCCTCGACCCAGGTACACAGCGCTGGAGTTCCTGCTGGGGACGTATCCTGGAATTTCTATCGTTGAATGATCTCATACGGAACGCCGCGCACTTCCCAGTCCCGGCCGTTTGCCTGGCCCAAGACTCTGACAGGCAGCAGCTTGGCCGGCACACCCGAGTCCGGCATCCAGGTGCGATCTTTGACCGGTAGGATGAACAGCCCATCTTCGTCACCGACCGGGGTGAAAGTCTCGTTTGGCTGCTGTTTATAGACAGATAATCCCAGACGCGTGCAAAGCTCGTCCGCCAGCCCGATCACGTTTTCAGAGGCCAAGCCGATTTCGCTGACACTCAGGATCTGGCGGCTGTCGAACTCTCCTTCGGCTGCATTTTTAAGGCTGTGACGTGCGATGAATTCAAGGACATTCCCGGCTGCATCCAGGAAGTAGAGTGAATCTGAATCCCAGTTCTGGGATGCAAAGTCTTCCTGCCCGTTCTTGTCTCGCAGCAGGGAAATGCGACCGGTGATCCACGCTTTCGCAGCGTGGTACTGATTTTCAGGGATATTGAACGCGAAATGATACGCGCCATCGAAATCAGATGGCGCTTGCGAAAAAAGGATCTCTGTCCCCCCTGCCTGAACGAGTAAACCAGACGTTGTAAGTTCGGCAGGCAATTCAAGGGTTTTGGAATAATAATCCTTTTGTGCCTGTAAATCAGCCGTTAAGATCTCTAATTTTCGGATCTTCATATTTTTTCCTTTTCTTCAGGTTGTGGAACCTTAACAGGGTTAATATCGTCAAGTATAAAACTTTTACATGTAGGAACTACTCTTCCCTCATCCATTTCCGGACGGCTTCGTGCGGATGCTCATACCGCTCCATTTTGTCGAGTAGTACATTCGGGTCAGCATCGCAGAACAAGGCGTCCCGATGCTCCTGAAAGATAAAACCTTCGATCACAGCGTGGTCGATTGCTGCAAGCAAAGGAGCATAATAATTCCTGATGTTCAGCAGCCCTACGGGCTTTTCATGTGCCCCGGTCTGTGCCCAGGTGACGGTCTCGAAAAGTTCATCGAAGGTGCCGAGCCCGCCGGGCAGGGCAATGTATCCATCCGCAAGCTCATGCATGCGCGCTTTGCGGGCGTGCATCCCTTCGACTACATCCATTTGGGTGAGTCCTACGTATGCTAAAGCAGAAGTATTCATCGAAGGGATGATCACTCCGATCGCCTCACCGTCTGCCTCGAGTACACCGGCAGCTACTGCGCCCATGAGACCGGTCTTTCCGCCGCCATAGATCAAGCGGATTCCCATTTCAGCCAGGGTCCTGCCCATTGAACGGGCTGCAGATAGATAGTCGGTGTGAACCGAGTCTGACGATCCACAGAAAATGCAGATTGACTTCATGAATATGTCCTTTGTATGTATCTAAATGAGCAATTATTCGTTAAAGGAACCGTGGGACAAGTGAACTGTCATAATTGTAACTGTCTTGTAAACAAACTCTAATCATTTTCCTACGGTGACTCACCTTCCTTTTTGGTAGAATCATTCCATAGAAACAGGAGAATAAAATGGCAGGAATGGAGCGTTTTACACAGAGAGCAAGACGCGTTCTCAGCCTGGCACACCAGGAAGCTGAACGCTCTCGCAACAATAATATCGGAACCGAACATCTCCTTTTAGGCTTGATGGATGAAGAGGGCGGTGTTGCAGGGCGTGTCCTGCGTGAACTTGGAATGACATCAGACCGCGTGCGTGAAGTGATCCGCCGCGTGACCACCAGCTCATCCAGCTTTGATCCGAATCGGGTCGAGCTCGCAGCAGAGACTCAACAGGTGCTCGAGCATGCTGTTGAGGAGGCACGCCGGCTGGGTCATCATTACATTGGTACCGAACATATTTTGCTTGGATTAATTCGTGTGGATAGCACTGCGATGGAAGTGCTGCGGCGACTCGGCGTGACGCCGGAACAGATCCGCAGGCAGACTCGGCGTGTATTGAACGAGTCTGCCTCTTCCTCCCCGACACCGGCCGGCTCTTCCCAGTCGCGCGGCAGCGCGGCGCCGAATCCGAAAACACCGCTGGTCGACCAGCTGGCTTCCGACCTGACGTCAAAAGCCGAGGAGAAGAAACTGGATCCCGTGGTCGGCCGTCAGATGGAGATCGAGCGCGTCATCCAGATCCTGGCGCGCCGCACCAAGAACAACCCGGCTTTGATCGGCGAACCGGGCGTTGGCAAGACCGCCATTGTGGAGGGCCTCGCCCAGCGCATCGTGGACGGGGACGTGCCGGCGCCGTTGATGAACAAGCGCCTGCTCCAGCTGGATGTGGGCTCCCTCGTCGCTGGCACGATGTACCGCGGCCAGTTCGAGGAAAGACTCAAGCGGGTGATCGATGAGTTGAAGCAATCGGGTGCAATTTTATTTATCGATGAAGTCCATATGCTGGTCGGCGCGGGGGCTGCCGGTTCCTCAGTGGATGCAGCCAATATCCTCAAGCCCGCGCTCTCACGCGGTGAGCTGCAGGTCATCGGTGCGACCACCATGGACGAGTACCGCAAGCACATCGAATCGGATGCGGCGCTCGAGCGTCGTTTCCAGCCGATCACCGTGGATGAACCCTCCGAGGAGGAGACGATCGAGATTCTCAAGGGCATCCGCTCGGCCTATGAGGAGCATCACCATCTGGTTATATCCGATGAAGCGCTCGAAGCCGCCGCGCATTTATCGTCCCGCTATGTGACCGAACGCTTCCTCCCCGACAAAGCCATCGACCTGATCGACGAGTCTTCGTCACGCGTGCGCATGTATAAGAGTGAAGCAGCGAAAGAATCGAAGGATTTATTTGGGCAATTAAGACAGGCCCGCCAGAACCGTTCCCTGGCGCAGGAGGAAGGCAACAGCGAAGATGTGCGTGAATGGGAGGAGCGCGAGGTCGAGCTTGGGGAGCAGATCGAACGGCTGCGCACCGGCTGGGATCGAGCCACCAGCCCGGTCGTCTCGGCGGAGGATATTGCTGAAGTCGTGTCCATGTGGACCGGTGTTCCCTTGATGCAGCTCGCCGAGGAGGAGTCCCAGCGCCTGCTGAAGATGGAGGATGAACTCCGTAAGGGAATTATCGGGCAGGAGGACGCCATCCTCGCCATCTCACGTGCCGTCCGCCGTGCACGGGCCGGCTTGAAGGACCCTCGGCGTCCGATCGGCTCATTCATGTTCCTCGGTCCGACCGGGGTCGGCAAGACAGAACTAACCAAAACGCTGGCGAAATTCATGTTCGGGAGTGAAGAAGCCGCCGTCCAGCTGGATATGTCCGAGTTTATGGAGCGTCACACGGCCTCCCGCCTGGTGGGCGCGCCTCCAGGATATATTGGCTACGAAGAAGCCGGTCAATTGACCGAAGCTCTACGCCGCCGCCCGTATTCGATCGTCGTGTTCGACGAAGTGGAAAAGGCGCATCCCGAAGTCCATAACATGCTATTACAGATCATGGAGGAAGGACACCTTTCCGACGCGAAGGGCCGCAAGGTAGACTTCCGCAATGCGATCATCGTGATGACTTCCAATATCGGCGCGGACATGATCAGGAAACAATCCTCGCTTGGCTTTTCGCTCAAGCGCGATGAAATCACCGAAGAGC